>PMZC01000092.1 GCA_003170555.1 Deltaproteobacteria bacterium | reverse complement strand
AGCGGATATTCGGCGCGGATGTAGACATACGCTTTGCTCGCGCCGATGGCGTAGCCGGCGATGGCCAGGCCTTCCAGCACGCGATGCGGATCGCCTTCGATGACCGCGCGGTCCATGAACGCGCCGGGNNCCTTCGTCGGCGTTGCAGATGACGTACTTCTGGTCGTGCGTTTGGGCCAGCGCGAACTTCCACTTGGTGCCGGCCGGGAAACCGGCGCCGCCGCGGCCGCGCAATCCGCTCTGCTCGACCACGTCGCACACTTCCTGTTGGGTCATGCCCTTGAGCACGCGGGACAGCGCGACATAGCCGCCGCGCGCGATGTACTCTTCGATGCGCGAAGGGTCGATGACGCCGCAGTTGGCGAGCACCCAGCGGGTCTGGTGTTTGAAAAAGTCATTTTCTTCGATGATCGGGACATTCGCCCACGGCTGCAGGCCATTGCTCGTGCGGAACTGGCCCAGCAGGTGCTCCTGGTCGAACTCGCCCTTGAACGCGCCGTCGAGCAGCGCCTCGGCTTTGTCCGGCGTCACTTTGATGAACGAGACGCGCGCGCGGCCGGGCAATTGCAGGTCGACCATCGGTTCGTTCGAGCACATGCCGATGCAACCGACTTCGATGACCTCCGCTTCGATCTGGCGGCTCGCGAGAAACGCGTGGACGGCCTCTTTGGTTTTGTTCGCGCCGGCGCCCAGGCCGCACGTGCCCATGCCCAGGTAGATCACCGGGCGCTCGTGCGTCTCGTGGCGCAGGAGCTTCAGGCGCGCGAGATGCGCGGTGCGCGCCGCCTCGTCGCCGCAGCGCGGGCCGGCCTGCAGGCAATCGACCAGGTCGGGGCAAGGTTTCTCGGGCTGGCGCCAACACGCCTCGCCGAATGATTGGAACAGCATCTCAGCCATTGGCGGCCTCCTTCTTGCGATAGGAGTCCAAGATCTTCCGGACCTTGTCCGCGGTCATGCCGGCGTAAAACTCGTCGTCCACCCGAATGACCGGCGCCAGGCCGCACACGCCGATGCACGCCACGACCTCCAGGCTGAACGCGCCGTCGCGCGTCGTCTGCCCCGGCTCGATCTTGAGCGCGCGCTTCACCGCGTCGAGCACCGTGGCCGAATTTTTCACGTGGCACGCCGTACCGCGGCACACCTGCACGTGATGCTTGCCCGGCGCCTGAAAGCGAAACTGGTTGTAGAAGGTGGCCACGCCGTAAATCTTGCTGGCCGGCAGCCCGAGGTGGCGGCCGACCGCGATCACCGCGTCGCGCGACAGGTAACCGAAATTTTCCTGCACCGACTGCAACAGAGGGATCAGCGCATCTCGTCCCGCGTGGGGGTACTGCTTCAGAATGTCCGCCAGGTCTAACGTCATCGCCAACACCTCACTCTTCGGCTCTAAGCCGCGAAAAATACGCAACTTTTTCCAGACTCATCGTCATGTCGACATCTTCGAGGTAAACCTGCGGCGGCGCCTTGAGCCGCGCCGGCGCGAAGTTGAGCAAGCCGTGGACGCCCGCCTCGATCAGTTGGTCGGCCACGGTCTGCGCCGCGTTCGGCGGCACGGTGATGACGCCCACCAGAATGTTTTTTTCCTTGACGATCTTGCGCAGGTCGGCCATCGGATAGCACCACGTGCCGTTGATCACGCGGTTGATCTTGTGTTCGTCGTCGTCGAACGCGGCGACGATCGAAAGCTTCGGCCGCCGGCCGCGGAAGTAGGAGAGGATCGCGCGGCCGAGGTTGCCGACGCCGACCAGCGCGACCGACTGGCCCTGCGGATGATCGAGGAAATTGTCAATGCTTTCAATTAGATCGGTGATGCGATAGCCGTGCACCGGGCTGCCGGCGTAGTCGAGCGACATCAGATCGCGGCGGACTTGCGCGGCCGAGCAATTCGCCGCCGCCGCAAGTTCGTGCGAGTAGACCGTGATGCCGTTATCGCGCCGGAGGTTATCGAGCAGCAGGCGGTACAGGCTCAGCCGTCCGATTGTCTTGGCCGATGTTTTTTTCACTTCGCTTGCCCCGTTTCGGTTATCAATCGATCATTTCAGCGTTACGATCTGCACAGCGTTACCTTTTTCACAGCAATTATACATAAGTCGAGGTCGATTGCAAGCAAAATCTTTACAAGATTGGACGAATTGTTGAAAATCACAACAGATTGGAAAATCCAAAACGCGTCTATTGTTCTTTTGTTGTGTTTTTTGTGGCCGCCGTTCTCATGCAGAAGGTTATTGAATGGAATAACTCTGTACGGTCTCGGTTATGCGTATCGACGAAGGTTGACGAAAAAATGGACATCTATTTGACAAACAAAGTGTATGTGATAAAAGTATTCTTGTTTTTCCATTAACATGGAGACCTGCCATGAATTGCTCGTGGTTACGGCATAGTTCGGTATTGTTACTAGCCCTGTCGCTGTTGCTTATTGTCGCGTGCGGCGGCGGCGGTGGCGGCCGTGCCGACAGAGCGGGAGACGACACGACCGACGACGACGCCGTGGATGACGATGTGCTTGGCGACGACACGTCCGACGACGACAGCACCGATGACGACACCACCCCAGTCGGTTTGCCCTTTACGATCGACTTCGAGAATTACGCGCTGGGCGATCCGTCTTTGTCCGGGCCCTGGTCGATCAAGGTGTCGGGCGCAACCACCGTTCAGATTGCCGACTACCCCGGCAAAGGGCTTAGCGGACATGCCCTAAATTTTGAGAGCGGCGTCACCGGGGTCGATTACGGCGAAGCCGATCTATTTTTCTCTGAGGCGGTTACCGGCGATTTCCTGGTGACTTTCGACATCTGGTTGAACAACGACGCGAGTTGCTACATCGGGGTTTCCGGCGTCAGCGGGTCGGGCGCGGATGTCGTCGCCAACGGATACGACGACTCGCTATGGGCGTACCACTATCAGGAGGGAGGGGGCGTTATGAAGGCCCATTGCGGGACGATTTCCGACAGCACTCCGGTGAATCTGACGGTCGACGTCTACGCTTCCGGCTCATACAGCGTGCTCATGAACGGTGCGGCGACGGATTGCACCGACCTGGGGTTGAATGGCGGCGCTGGCGGGTGGTACACGGACATGTGGTTCGCCGACGAGAATGGCCCCAACCCCTGCAACGCGTATTTCGACAACCTCCACGGCGAGTCGATCAGCGAGTAAAACACTCGACGATTCGTCGCGGAGCCGACAACGGCATAGGTGTCGGTAAACGTAGGGGTTTGCCGCCCGTCTCTCCATCACCCCCACTGTAACGGATGTGTTGATAACGCCCGTAACCAATATCTTGACGACTCGACACAAGAGCCGCCGCCATGATCTTTCGCGGCGCGCAGAAGGGAGGCGATGGCGCCGTCACGCGAGCTTCACGACCATCTTGCCGATGTTCCCGCCGCGGAGCAGGCTGATCATCGCTTGCGGCGCCTGCTCGATCCCCTCGACCACCGTTTCCCTGGCCTTGATCTTTCCTTCGGCCAGGTAGCCGCCGACTTCTTTGAGAAATGCCGGCCGGCGATCGAACGAATCCATCACGATGAAGCCTTTGATCGTCAGCCGTTTGCCGATGACGTAGTTGATGTTGCGCGGTCCCGGCGCCGGCGCCTTGTCGTTGTAGGTCGAAATCGCGCCGCAGGCGATGATGCGTCCGTGCGGCCGCATCGCCTCGATGGCCGCCTCGAGGTGTACGCCGCCGACGTTGTCGAAGTAGACGTCGATCCCCTGGGGCGCCGCGGCCAGCAGCTGCTGCGTGACGTTTCCCTCGTGGTAGTTGAATGCGGCGTCAAAGCCGAACTCCTCGACAAGCGCCTTGACTTTCTCCGCCGAGCCGGCGCTGCCGATGACCTGGCAGCCGCGCAGCTTCGCCAACTGGCCGGCGACGCTCCCCACGGCCCCGGCGGCGGCGGAGATGAAGACCCGGTCCCCAGCCTTCACCTCGACCAGGTTCAGCCCGACCCAGGCGGTCAGCCCCGTCAGGCCCAACACGCCGAGGTAGGCCGAAAGCGGCCGCACGTGGCCGTCGACCGCGAGCAATTCGCCGCCGTGTGCGACGAAGTACTCGCGCCAGCCGCGCTGCGAAAGCACGATGTCGCCCGGCTGTAAACCGGCGGCCCGCGACTCCAGCACCTCACCGACCGCGGCGCCGTCGAGCGCCTGGCCGATCGCGAAGGGCGGCACATATGACCGCACGTCGTTCATCCGGCCGCGCATGTACGGGTCGACGGACATGAACAGGTTGCGGACCAGCACTTGTCCCGCGGCCGGCGGCGGCAGTTCGACCGTCGCCAGCGCGAAGTTCTCCAACGTCGGCCATCCCTGGGGCCGGGAGGCCAGGTGAATCTCACGACTGATGGTGGCAGGCATCGTGATTCTCCCTCTTTTTGTCTGACTTCGTACGGCGCCACGTGCTCGTTGCTAACCCGGTACCCGGAACCCGTCTTATTGTTGAATCACTTCCCCCGCCAGCAAATCGCCGTGGTACTTTTCTTCCTCGACCACGATCTTGCCGTTGATCGCCACCAGGCGAATGCCGGTGGGGTACTGGCGCGGATTATCGAACGTCGCGGTCGTCCCGATCGTCTGCGGGTCGAGCAGCACCAGGTCCGCCGCGTAGCCGCGCTTCAGATAGCCGCGGCCGCGCAGGCCGAGCGTGTCGGCGGACAAACCGGTGCATTTGCGCACGCCCGCTTCCCACGAGACCATGCCCAGATCGCGCACGTACTTCTGGAAAAACTTCGGGTAGCAGTCGTAGAACAAATGACTCGGCCGGCCGAAGCCCATGAGAATGGCGTCGGTCACGATCGACACGTGCGGATCGGCCATCGAGGCGTAGAGGCTGCGTTCGACGAAATCGTCGCCGGGGCGGGTCAGCGTCTCGAACACGAGCACGCGACCTTCTTCCTGGATCAACAACTCACAGGCCGCGTCGATCGGGTGCATCTTCCACATCTTGCCGATCTCGACGAGGTTCTTGCCTTCGAGATGGCGGTTCTTCTCGCTCGGGACGCTCATGATAAAGGCCGTGCTCCACCCCATAATCTTGAAGAAGTTCATCGACCAGGTGTTGTCGCGGTCATGCGGCCAGGCGCGGGTGTCGCCTTTCTCGATGTCGCGGCGAATGCGGCGGCGGGTTTTTTTGTCGGCGAGCCGCTCGACGATGTTCTCCCGGCTCATGCCTTCCAAGACCCACGGCGGGAAAAACGCGATCAGGTGCGTGAAGCCGGCGCTGGTCGGCATGGCGTCGATGCCCACGCGCAGGCGGCCGGCGTCGCGGCGGCGGTGGATGTCCCCGAGGAGCTGCCGGACGGCCAGGTCCAGCGGCACGGGCACTTGCACGTGCTTGTACACGGCGCTGCCGAGCTTGGCCACGTTGTGCGTGAGCGAGTTGATCAGCGGGCCCTGGTCGGGAATCCAGAACAGGTGGCTGATCTGCACCGGCACGTCGGCTTCCTCGGCGACCTGCAGCACCTCGTTGATGGCCTGCGGCAGCGTGGCCGAGTACGAACGAAGGTGGCTGGTGAACACCCCGCGACGCCGCGACACGACGCGTGCGAGGTCGATCAACTCCAGATTGTCGGATTGCGAACCGGGGAAATACTGCAAGCCGGTGGATAGGCCGATCGCGCCGTCGTCCATCGCTTCTTCGAGCCAGCGCGACATCTGGCGGATTTGGTCCGGGTGCGCCTTGCCCATTTTCGGGCCGACCGCGCCCAAGCGCAGGATGCCGTGCGGTACGAGCAGCGCCATGTTGAGCGGCACGCCGCGGCCGTTCAGGTAATCCATGAACTGGCCCATCGAGTCCCAACTCACGCCGGCCTTGACGTCGTCGGCGGTAAACGCTTCCCAATAAGAGTGGACGAAGTTGCGGTTGGGTTCCGGCACCGGGGCGAGCCCCATGCCGCAGTTGCCGCCGACGAAAGTGGTGATGCCCTGGCGGATCAGCGGCTCGACCAGCCCGACCGCGCCTTCCTTGTGGAAAATCAGGTCGGCGTGCGAGTGCACGTCGATGAAACCGGGCATCAGGTAGAGCCCGCGGGCGTCGATCACGCGCCGCGCTTTCGCCTCGGGCAATTGGCCGATTTCGGCGATCTTGCCGCCGTTGACGGCGAGGTCGGCCTGATAGCGAAACTTGCCCGTGCCGTCGATGATTTCCGCGCCACGAATCAGCAGGTCGAACATGAGCAGTCCTTTCTAACAATGTGGCACAGGCGCCCCCGCCTGTGTTCGGGAGGGGCGACCCGCAGTGGTCGCCCGCCGAAAGCTAAAAGTATTCCAGCAGCTTGTGCACCGCTTTGAGCACCAACTCTTTTTCCGCGTCGTCGAGCGCGCCCAGCGCCGTTTCGGCCAGCCGCTCGAACACGGCCCGGTGGTTCGCCAACACCGAGCGGCCGTTGGGCGTCAGCGTCAGAAAAATCACCCGCCGGTCCTGGGCGTCGTATTTGCGCGCGAGCAGCTTGCGGTTGACCATGCGGTCGGCCGTCCAGCTTACGGTGGACAGCGGCAGGCGCAGTTGTTCGGCGAGATCTTTGACTCGCGTCTGGCCGTTCTCGTCGAGCACCGCCATCAGCTCGACTTCCTTCGGGGTGATCTGGCTTTGCGTGTCGTGCAGCAGATCGAGCCGCCGATAGATGCGGCGCAGTACGTCGGCCAGATCGTGAACCTGCGATTCGCTCATTTCCGCCCTTTCTTACGCGACGTCTTGCCGCGTGGACCGGCCGGCCGCGATTCGCCCGGGCGGCGACCCCAGCCGCGTTCCAACACCCGCAACGCATTGCCGAAGAGGATGGCGTCGATTTCCTCTTCGTTGAAGTAGCCCTTCATCGCCTCGGCGATGCGCGGCAGTTGCCCGGCGCCGTAACAATCGGCGAACGGATGAGTCAGGCCGTCGAGGTCGGTGCCCAGCGCGAGGCACGAAACGTCGCCGACCAGATCGCGCACGTAGAGCATGTTCTCGATGAGCGTCGGGATGCCGCGGCCGTCGTCGCGGTGCAGCTTCACCGGCTCGACCAGCAGCCGCTTGGACAGCACCAGTCCGATCAGGCCGCCGTGGCGGTGCAGGCGTTTGATTTCGGCGTCGGACAAATTGTATTCGTGCCGGTAGAAGTGCTGCAGGCCGACGTGTGAGACAACGATCGGACGCCCGTATTCCTCGCCCAGGCCGTAGATCGCCTCGCGGGCGCGTTCCTGCGTGTGGGCCAGGTCGACGACGATGCCGCGCTCGAGCAAATCGCGCACCAGTTGTTCGCCGAGGCGCCGCGCATCGCCGAAGGGCCACGTCGCGCGTTTCATGTGGAACAGCAGGTCGTCGCGACCCGCCACCACGCGGCCGTGGCGCACCTTGGGCATCCACTCCGTGCCGTCGGTCTGCGGGACGAACGGGTTGTCCCAGAAGTGGGCGACGGTGATCATCGCCACGCCGCGCCGTTCGAGTACGTCGAGGCGCTGCTTCGTCTGGCGCCAAAAATCGTCTAGCGTCTGCCCCTTCGTCGGCCCGTAGCCCAGCGCGTGGGCGCCTTCAATCGCGTGCACGAGGCCGATTTCGTTTTCCGCCAGTTGGCCGGTCTCGGCGAAACGGCGGACCATCTTCAGCCGCGGCTGGTCCCCGCGCACCCGGCGATTGGTGTTGGGCACGGCGTCTTCGAGCAGGTCCATCATCTGGTTGAGGGCGCGCCAGGGGTCGCGATTGCGGATACGCCAATACCAATACGGCCCGGCGGCCCAGAAGAACGCGCGGCCCGGAAACGCACGGATGCCTTCTTTGAGGAAGCCCTGTTCGATGACGTAGTGCGCGCAAAGCATCAGCTTGAGGCGGCTGCGCGACAGCTCGCGATACTGAAACTGAAACGCGAACGGATTCCACCGCGGACCGTTGTACACCCACGCGTGGAAATTCGCGCGCAGAAAGGGCAGGTAGTACATCTTCAGGCTGGGGTGGGCGTGCAGATCGGCAATGCGCAGCATTTGGTCGCGTCCCTTGAGCGCGGTCACCTGACCATCGAAGAAGCCACAGCCAAAACAATTCAACGTTCGGACATTCCAAACGTTAAATCATCTTTCGCGTACACGCAAGGGGGGTTGCGAGAAAAACGGGGTGGCTATGCCGGCACGCGAAGTGAAACGTGGCTTGTTTTGGGTGGCACTGGCACGCGGAGTCATACGTAGCTTGCCAGTGCTCATAACGAACCTGGACGTATCGAATATTGGGGTGGCGCACTTTCGAGACGGCGAAGCCGGATCGAAGGTGTGATTCTTGTCCCAGCACACCTTCTGCCGGCCTGACGGCCGGCCGAAAGTGTGCCACCCGTAAGAATCCCCAAATTGCGCTCCTGGCCGTGAACAAATGCGCTGGCTTAGGTGTCTTGACCAAGAAGGATAGCGTGTTACGATCCGCTTCACGAGACGCAGGCGCCTGGCCGGCGTCCGGAACGGGAGACAAGATGAGCCCGAAAATGCGCAAGGTGAGCATCGCCGCCGGCATCGCGCTGGTGGTATTGATCGGCTGGTGGTATTTCCGCATGCCCGGCCCGAGCATCGCCGGCCTGACGCGTCCGCAACTGGTGTTGATGGATGCGGCGGGCGCCACGGCCGCGGCCAAACCGGGCGGGGTGCAGCCGCGGGCCCCGTTGGGTCAGCGCAATCCGGCGCAGGCCGGCCGGCCCGCGTGGAACAGCAATCGCCGTCCGCCGGTGCGTCCGCCGGTTCGTCGTCCGGTGACGCGTCCGGGCGCGGGAAATCCGGCCACCGGCAGCTCTACTGTTGATCTGCCAGCCGTCGGCAATCTGCAGAATCCGGCTTTTGATCGTTCCGAGTGGCGTCGGAAACGGCGCGAGATGATCGAACAGCGCCGTCGTCAAATGGGCATCGGCGGTCAGCCGATCGAGCCGATCGACAACGGGCAGGCCGGGGCGCCGGCCGCCGGAGCGGGTCCCGAAATCGCGCCGGATGAAACGGCGCAGCCCGCGCCTGAGGAGCCGCCGCAACCCCCGCCGGCGGAACCACCGCCCCTGGTTGAAGGAGGCAGCGGCGCAGCGCCGGCCCAGGGCGGCGGAGGTATTGAATAGGCAATGAAAAATGAAAAATGAAGAATGAAAAATTGACGAAGAGACGTTGCCCTCTCATTTTTCACTTTTCATTTTTCACTTTTCACTTTCCAGACCCCAGACCCCAGACCCTAGACCCTCTCAACCTTCTCCCGAAAATCTTGCTCGTCTGCACACTGATACTTCTCCTCGCTTGCTCCGCCTGCTCGCGCGGCCCGCATTACGTTTTCGCGGTGGTCGGCGACTTACAGCAGCCGGGCGCGCGGCCGTATCGCGCGGCGACCTACGAAATCGCCCGGCGGCTCGCGGCCGGCGACGCGCGGTTGGTGGTGATCGTCGGCGACCTCATCGACGGTGCGAGTCCGGCGCAGTGGGACGAATTCGACCGCCTGGTCAAGCCGATCCGCGACGCCGGCAAGGAAATCTATGCGGTCATCGGCAACCACGACAACGCCTCGCCGGAAACGGCGGCCGGTTTCGAAGCGCGTTTTCCGCGGCGGCAGGTGATTCATCAGCCCGGCCTGGCGTTGGTGATGCTGGACAGCGAGGCGCAATCGGGTGATCGCGACTGGTCGCTGGGCGACGAGCAAACCGCCTGGCTGCGCACGAAGCCGTGGTCAACCGGCGCGACCGAGGCGCATCCGCTGCTCTTCTTTTTCGTGCACCGTCCGCCGCACCGTTCGAAATTCTTCGCCGAGCTCGATCCGCAGCAGCGCTTCCTGCCGGAAAAGGCCGACCTCGCCAGGCTGCTCGTCGATTCCGGCGCCGATGCCGTCTTCAGCGGACACGAACATCTTTACTCGCGCCGGAAGTTCGACGACGTCGACTTCATCATCAGCGGCGGCGGCGGCGGCGACCTGCTGAAAGGGGCCTACCACTACCTGCTGATCACCGTCTACCCCGAAGCCCGCAAATGGAAATTAAAGAAGGTGAACGTCGAAGCCGGCCAGACGGTCTACGCGCAGCGGCCGAGCGGCCGGGAATAATCATTTTCGTGGTTGATTACTTGGTTGCGGGAAGTAGCGGATTAGTTTGTTTGCACAGCGCGGGCAAGTCGGTCGTCAGCACGCGCCAAACCTGGTTGATATCAATCGAATCGTAGGCGTGAATGAGCTTGTCGCGTAAGCCGGCGATTTCTCGCCAGGGTATTTCCTTATGCGCGTCGCGATATTCCGGCGACAAACGTTTGACCGCCTCGCCCAGCACCATGAGTTGATGCAACACCGCGGACTGCGTTTTCAAATCTTTTTCGAACTGGTGTTCGTTCATTTCTTTGACAAACTCGATGGCCAAGCGAGTTGCCTGCGCGATATCGAGAAGAGCGGCGTCATCTCGCTTCATACACGACCTCGGTTTCGGAGAGGATGCCCTCGCGACGTATCGGGTTGCGACTACGCTCGACCGCGCGACGGCTGACGAGATCGACTTTGCGGCCGAGCAGGTCCGACAACTCCTCTTCCATGCGAATGTGGTCCAGCAAACTCCACTGGGCCTCGGGCGTGAAGGTAACCAAAATATCGACGTCGCTGCCGGCGTGGAAATCTTCGCGCAAAACCGAACCGAACAACTCTAATCGTTCGATCCGCCACCGGCGACAAAAATCGTCGATTCGTTCTTGCGGCCATGGGACATCATGATTCATTTTTCGTCTCGGCGCCGTTTCCGCCAGTATCGTCCAAGCCGCGTCGCCTTGGCAATCGCGCGGTGGATGCTTATCCGAACAACAGCGCCACGCCGACGACCGCCAGCGCCGCGCCCGTGATGGCGCGGGGCGTGATCTTTTCTTTGAAGACCAGCGCGGCCGGCGCGAGAATGAGAATCGGGACCGTGGACATGATCGTCGCGGCGATGCCCGCCTTCGTGTTCTGCACCGCCATCAACGAAAACGACACGCCCAGGAAAGGCCCGAAGAACGCGCCGAGCGTGACGCGCGCCATCGCCGGGCCGTGGTGCAGGCTTTCCCACACCTTCGGCCACCAGCCGACGAAGAAAAAGATTACGGCGAAGCCGATCATGCCGGCGAACGCGCGAATCTGCGTCGCGGCGAATGGGCTGTAGTCGCCCATGCCGTGTTTCGACAGGATCAATCCGACCGCCTGGCAGACCGCCGCGCCCACGCCCAGCGCCACGCCCGACGCGAGGTGCGGATGCCGCGCGCCGTTTTCGGTCGGCCGTCGCTCCGACGCGGCCAGCGCCACGCCGCCGACGGTGATCGACATGCCCAGCCAATTAAGGCCGGTCAACGTCTCGCCGAGAAAGATCCAACCGATCACGGCCGTGACCGGCGGCGCCAGCAGCATGAACAGCGTCGTGATGCGCGCGCCGATCAACACGTACGCGCGGAACAGGCACAGGTCCCCCAGCGTGAAGCCGACCAGCCCGGATAGGCACAGCCACCACCACGTGCCCGCACTCGCGTCGAGCGGCAGCGCGCGCCCGCGAAACAGCGCGTTGTAGCCGGTGAGGAAAACGAGCGCCAGAACGAGCCGGATCAGATTGACCGACAGCGAACCGATGCGCTTGCCCGCCGACTCGAACGCCAGCGCCGTGACCGTCCAGCAGCAGGCGGTAAGCAGGGCGGCGAATTGTCCGAGATGTGCGTTCACGTGGGTTTCCGTTGGGGCGTCGTACGCGGGTCCGCGTCGGCTTAAAAAAGAGCCTCCCGGTTGGCGAGAGGCTGCTCAGTCCCAAGGGGAATCGAACCCCTGTTTCCGGCGTGAGAGGCCAGCGTCCTAACCGCTAGACGATGGGACCAGGTGGGGCCCGTCGGGCCGTTTTCCCACGACCCGAGGGGGCCTGACCTCCGGGCAAAGGATTTGAACCTCTACTGGCGGAGTCAGAGTCCGCTGTCCTACCATTAGACGAGCCCGGAACACTCAAAGAACATCGAAGGGCCTCTGTTTAGCCTATCGGGCCGACAGCTGTCAAGCGGACCGGCGCAGCTTATGGAACGACGTTGTCTGACTCTTTTTCTTCTTCGTTCGGATTTTACTAACTTTGTCGTTTAGCTAACTGTAGCCTCTTGATACAATGCGCGAGACTTGGGCATCTGTCCGCAGCTTTATAAAGATCCCAACGGCGTAAAGCAAAATCGCCCAGTAAAACGGCATACTCAGGGCCTTGAACCGCACCACTACCTTCTCGTGGAACCAAGCCTTCACGTATTGCCCTGGACCGTGATGCTTTGGCAAGTAAGAGAAGCGTTGCCTTAGGATTGGTAAGACTTTCGGGAACTGCGGGAACTCGGCTGGATGCGATGTTAAGAAACTCGGCCACATGGTTTCTGTCACCGAGCAGCCAGGCTTCTATTTGATGTACAACGACTCGAAAATACATAAGTGGCGCGCGGTTGGGAAGTAACTTGTCGAGCAGTTCTGGCGCGCAATCAGCATCGGTATCCATATCCCGCAACACCAGCCACGGCCAAAATCTTGCAGCGTTGTTGAACCCAGCCAGTTTGGAATCAAGCCGATGCTTGCCTTTCTGGGGATAAACCGTTCCAATTTCGATCTCGATTTCCTTACATATTCGCCTTACAACTACCTCGTCGAGATAGCCCTCAACAGCCACACTAATTGGTCGAATGTGCGAGGTCATTGCTGGTCAAACATGCCAAGTTGGTCTGAGTCTTGAGGCGTGGTCTTGGGAATAACTACGTCACCCAAGGTTATATTCTTATCTTCAAGTAATATTCTTATCTCTTCTTCATCCTTAGCGCATGTAACGTCGGTCCCTTCGGGTCCGGGCCTCAGGAGAAAGACTTCATCAAGCGCAATACTTCGGTCAGATAGAATCTCGGCTGAATGTGTGCTCACAATAACCTGACGGCCTCGACGACCTGCAATGTGAGCAAACATTTTCGGAATGTGCTGAACCACCCCAGAATGCAAAGAAAGCTCGGGCTCTTCCAACAAGAGTGGACCCTCGCCATCAAGTAGTGCCCAGAGTAATCCAAGTAATCTTAATGTGCCGTCCGAAAACTGATCTTCCCTCTGCCAGCCTGCGTTAGGTCGCCAATGTTTCCACAGGCCCTCAAGATGCGGTGTGCCTCGGGTGGGATCGCGTACAACCTTGAGCTCTTTGAGTTGAGGGACTGCAATTCGGAGCGCGTTGGTGATCTTAGCGAGACGCTTCTCGCGCCGGCGCTCCGGTGTGCGCACAAGTTGTTCAAGAAAATCGCTTCCATAGAAATCACGTTCGCGAACTTGATAACGGTGAGGATCGCGAATGAGTTGTGGTACAATGTGCAAATAGCGCATCGAGTTCAAGAAACTTACAATGGGTCTAAACTCTTTGTTTGCGCTGACTTGTTCAAGGTGCGTCTGCGCGAGACGTTCTCTATCTTGCTCGTCTTCATTATCGGGACGACTCAGGACAGCGCCTCCGGAATTACTAACACGTTCTTCTTTGACAATAGGACGACTTCGGTTGTCCTGGTTAAAAACAAGGCGGTAAGACCATTCCACTCCGTTTCCGCCTTCTCCAAGTTCGACAGATAAAGCAACATCTGGTTGGCGTCGAGCAGCAAGACAGCGTATTTTCGATACGCCCTGTCGTCTACCCACCGCCTCTCGCAATCCACCACCTTCCGACACCACGTCCTGTAAAAATCGGATAGCGTCGAGAATATTTGATTTCCCCGACGCATTGGGTCCCACAAAGAAAACACGCTTCTGTAGATTGATGTCCAATTTTCGAAAATTCCGCCAATTTTCTAGTCGCAATCTCAGTATTCGCATGGTTGCTTTATTCTCCGGGCGATATTCATGTCAATTGAAACACAGGAAGGACATATTTGTCTAGGAGTTAAATCCGTCTTGGCCGTGATCTACTTATCTTGCGAGGTCCAACTCGGAGGCCGTTCGTCCGCGTGCGTCAGTGCGTAGCGCATTAGAATCGGGCCGAGCAGTTCGTTGCAGCCGATGATGGTGATCCCCAGCGTTTGCAGGTCGCGGCCGATCACCGGCAGCGATTCGCCGACGATGTTCGCCAGGCCGATGGACACGCCGGCCTGAGCGACCAGCACCATCCAGATCAGATTGCGTTCCACGGCCGGGGCGGCGGCGATGCGCGCGCCGAGGCGGCAGCCCAGGAAAATCAGCGCCACGCGTATCGCAACCACGGCCAGGGTCACCGGCCAGATTTGCCGCAGCAGCGGCAGGTCGATCTTGGCGCCGGCGAGCGTAAAGAAAACGATGAACACCGGCAGGCGATAGCGCCGCAGCGCGGCCACCATGTCCGGTCCGTGCTCGGTGTAGTTCTCGATGTAGAAGCCGGCGGCCAGGCACAGCAAAATACCCGAGAGGTGGAAGTGCGTCGCCGCCTCGTTGGCGACAAACGACAGGGCCAGCATCAGCACCGGCAGTTCGCGTCCGATGTAACGGATATACAACCGCAGCAGCCAGCCGAGCACCAGCCCGATCACCAGCGAGCCGACGAGTTCCCACGACACCAACGCCAGCAGACTGAGATCGACGCCGGCCTGCGGCGTCAGCAGTTTGCCCGCGACGAGCATCGCCACCGAGAACAGGAGAATCGTGATCACGTCGTTCAGCACCGTGGCGCCCATGGCGAGCGTGGGGAACGGACCCCGCGCGCCGAGTTCGGTGATCACCGCGATATTCGCCGCCGGCGAAGGCGCCACCGCGCAAATGCCGACGATGATCGCCGCGGCCAGTCGCGCGTTGAAGGGCAGGTGGGCAAGAAACGGCAAGTGCGTCGAGAGCGCGAGAAACCCGGCGCCCACGCCGACGCTGACGACGATCGACTGCACGCCGGAGATCAGGCCGATGGTCCGCAATTGCGGCCGCAGACTGGCGACTTTCAACTCGCCGCCGGCGGTGAAGGCGATCAGCCCCAGCGCGAGGCCATCGATCAGTTCGAGGTCTCTCATCGCGCGCGGGGTGAACGGCGTCAGGTAGGCGTCGAACGCGCCGATGACGTACGGGCCGAACAGAAAACCGGCCAGCAGATAGCCGGTCATCATCGGCAACCGCAGGCGCGACGTAAGCTGGCCCGCCATCCACGACACGATCAGCGCGAACCCGAACACCAACACCGCTTCGTCGCCGTAGGGCCGCGGCGAATCGGCGCCGACCGCGTGAATCACGTAAACCAGGAACAGCAGGACGGCCAGGACGATGATCCGCCTCATGAGCCGCCCTCGTTTCTCGGCGCGCTGCGGCCGAAGGGGATGTCCGCCAGGCGCGAACCAAGCAGTTCGTTAGCCAGCAGGCCGACGATGAGCACGGTCATGATCAGCGGCGTCACGCCCGACGGATACACGTGCTGGTAGTTGACGACGAGCGCGACGGCGATGCCGCCCTGCGGCAGCAAGGCGAAGCCGCTCAGCCAGATGCGCCCGCCCGGTCCGCCGAGCACCGCGTGTGCGGCCGCGCCGCCCAGCACCTTGCCCACGGTGCGCGCCGCGAGATACACCGCCGCCAGCGGCAAGAGGTGTTGCACGCGAAACGTCCAGTGGCAGCCGACGAGCACGAGGAAGAGCACGTAGATCGTATGCTCCGAAGCGGCCAGCAGCGCGAAGACGCCCTCTTTCTTCGCCGACGAATTGACGAACGTGACGCCGGCGACGAGGCCGACGAAGATCGACGAGAGTTGCAGCATCGCCGCCAACCCCGCCGCGAGTCCGGCCACACCCAGCAGCACGAGCAAGGTCACCTGTTCGTCGCGCGCTTCGACCAGCAGGGTCTTGAGCAACAAGCCGAACAGCACGCCCACGCCGACGGTCAGCCCGGCCAGCGCCAGCCCGGCCTGCCAGTGCGGCGATCCGGGTGTCGCGGCGGGGAAAAAAGCCAGCAGCAGGCCGAAGGCGATCAGGCCCGGCACGTCGTCCACCGAGGTGATGATGCGCATCGTGCGCGCCACCGGGCGGGTCAATCCCGGACGCCCCGCCAATTGGAACACGGTCGACGGCGCGGTGCCCGCCGCGCAGGCCGCCAACGTCACCGCCGCGGCGAACAACACCGGCGAGTAAACATCGGGGAAATATCGCGCCAGGAAAAACCACGAGCCGTTGAGCACGAGCGCGAAGGTGATGATCGATTGCCCGAACGCCGCCGCCCACAAACGCGCGGCCGCACGCCGCAGCCGCCGCCATTCGAGATGCGCGCCGTACAGCAGGCCGATCCAGCCCAGGCCGAACACGATGAGCGGCCCGGTGCGGTCGAGCGCCTCATCGCTGATCCAATCGAGGCCGTTCGGCCCGATGGCCACGCCCAGCAACAGAAACACCAGCCCGCTGTCGAAGAGCCGCCGGATCGACGGCGGCGGATTCCAGCGCGAACGCAGCGAATGCGAGCCGACGAAGGCGATCAGCAGCAGCAGCAACAGGCCGACGAGGGTTTGCACTTCGCGCTCCGGTCAACGGCGGATCGAACTTCAGTCCTGGCGACGGCGGGGGGCGCGGAAGTGATCGACGGGCAGGGTGAAGACCACGCCGCGCGGATTCGGCGATTCGACGAACATCACCTCTTCGACCAGCGCCAGCGCTTCGTCGAGCAATTCATCGCGCACCACGGTGAACACCGTCGTGTTGTACGGGTTGGCGCCGCCCCAGAGGTGGCGAAAGCCGGCGAAGATCGGCATCTGCTCGGACACGATCTTGCCCATGCCCTGGCTTTCGATGATCGTCGCGGTGGTGATGCCCGCCTCGAGCAGCGCCGTGAGCACGTCGCGCACGGTGTCCTGATCGTTGATCACCATGAGCAGCAGATGCATGCCGGCGCGCTCGTCAGCGATGGCGATCCTCCGTCGCCCGCAACGCGGCCAGTGCGGCGGCGGGCGTCGCGGCCCGGCGCAGTTCGCGATCGAACTTTTCATCCTTGATCAGGCGGGCGATCTTGCCCAGGATTTGCAGGTGATCCTCCGCCACGCGCTGCGGGCCAAGCAGGAGGAACAGCAAATCGACGGGCTTGCGGTCGGGGCTCGCGTAGTCGATCGGCCGGCGCAGGCGCGCAAGCACCACCATGTTTTGCGGCAGCTTGGCGAAGTAGGCGTGGGGAATGGCGGCGCCGCGACCGACCGCCGTGCCGCAGATCTGTTCGCGGTTGAGCAGCACCCGGTGCAGCCCGGCGCGATCGGCTTCCTGAATCACCCCGGCCTGCACTAGCCGCCGCGCGATTTCTTCCAGCGCTTCGCTCGGCGACCGGACGTCCAAATCGAGATAGATGGCGCCTTCGCTCACCAGGCTCGACAGCTTGATCATCGTCTCTCCCCCCGTTTCGGCGAACAGCATAACGGGCTCGTGGGCGGCGAGGCAAGACGTGTAAGGCGGACGGCTATTGCAGAACGGAGCGCAGGCGTTCGCAAACCAGGTCGACCTCATCGAGCGAGAGATGCGAGTAAAGCGGCAATGCCAGCGCCGTGCGCGAGGCGCGTTCGGTCACCGGCAGCGGCGGCGCGGGCGGCGGCAGCGCGGCGTACGAGCGCAGCCGATGCAGCGGCGGATAGAAATAGCGCTTGGTCTGCGTCTTCAGTTCCGCCATGCGGCGCCACACGGCGTCGCGATCGTGGCCTTGTTCGTCGAGGAAAATCAGGAAGTAGCTGTTGCTCGAGCGACTGCCGGGCGGAATCGTCTGGAAGGCGACGCCGGGCAGGCCGGCGAGATTGGCGCGGTAGCGGTCGACCAGCCGCCGGCGCGCGGCGAGCAGTTCGTCGAGCGCCCGCAGGTTCGTCAGCCCGATGATGCTGTGGAATTCGCTGAGTCGTGCGCTCAGGCCGATGGATTCGATGTCGGCGCCGTCGGCCGTCTTGCCGTAATCCCTCATGCCGCGCACCTGTCGCGCGAGTTCGTCGTCATCGGTGGCGATCAATCCGCCTTCGACCGCCGTGACCACTTTGGTCGGCGACAGCGAAAAGATTTCCGCGCGGCAGAGCCCGCCGCCGATACGGTCTTTGTACGTCGCGCCGATGGCCTGCGCGCTGTCGCAGATCAGCGGGACGCCATGCTGCTTCGCCAGGTCGTCGAGCGCGTCGAGGTCGGGGTAGAGGCCGAACGCGTTCGCCGCCATGATCGCGCTGGTCCGCGGCGTGAGGCGACGCGCGACGTCGGCGGGGTCGAGCGTGTACACGCCGTCGGCCACATCGGCGAACACGGGCGTCAGGCCGTTCCAGATCAGCGCGTGTCCGGTGCTGGCCCAGGTGAACGAGGGCAGCACGACCTCGCCGGTCAGGTTGAGCGCGCGCACCACGAGCAACAAACCGCTGGTGCACGAACTGACCGCCACCACGTTCCGCACCTGCATCAATTGCGCGGCCGCCTGCTCGAACTCAAGCGTAAACGGACCGACGGTGAGTTGGCCCGACCGCCACACCTGCGCGAACAGCGGCGCGACCTGCGCCCAATCGACCAGCGTCGGTTTGGAAAGTTCGATGGTGCGGTTTTTCATCGCGCGCCCTTTCGCAACGCGTAAAACGTCTCGCCGCTGGTCGACGGGTCGGCGAGTTGCTTTTCGAATTTCCACCGGCGGGCGAGTTCGACCACCTCCCACCCCGCCTCGCGCGCGTCGCGCAAGAAATCACGCGTGCGATACCAGTGAAAGATCAGCCGGTCCGGTCCCGCGCTCGGTTCGCCGCCGATCCGCCGGACGAAGGCGTCGAACGGTTCGAAGCCGTGCGGATTGTGAAACGCGCGCACGAGGTTGGCCACGGCGAAATAGGCGCGGTAGCGCAGGCGGCGCTCGACGGAGTTGGTGCTGACCAGCGCCACGCCGGGTTTCATCACGCGGCGGATTTCGCGCAGCACGCGCAGCCGCCGTTCGCGCGGCCGCACGTGGCCGAGCAGTTGCCCGATCATCACCACGTGATCGAACGCTTCATCGTCGAACGGCAGCTCGGCGGCGTCGGCCTGGAGCACGCGAATCGCCAGGCCGCGTTCCCGCGCGTTGCGCGCGCAGGTCTCGACGAACGCCGGCGTGTAGTCCACCGCCGTGACGGACAAGCGGAGCGTCGCCAGCGCGAAGGCTTCGCGTCCGCCGCCGCAGCCGACGTCGAGCACCGACTCGCCGGGTCGGAAGTAGCGCTCGATCAGTCGCGCCTCGGTGCGAAACAATCCTTCGCCGACCAGCGTCTCGCCCCATTTTTTGCGTTCGGCTTCGTGGTCGTAAAAGCGGTGCATGTCCTGCGTCATCGACGGCTCCGGTAGGGCGGGAAAAAGTTAGTGTCGCTCGGCGCCGCGCCCGCCGCCCTTGCGAGCTCGGTCAGATGTTGCACGACCCGGTCGTCGTGAATCGCGCGGCCGACAAAGAACGCCGCGCGCTGCGGCGAAAAGCGCGCCTTGAATTCGAACAGCGAATCCGCGCCGCGATAACCGCCGCCCAGGTGGAAACACCGCAGGCCCAGCTTGCGGCCGAGCTTCGCGGTTTCAGCGAGCAGCAAATCGACCGGCTTCGCTCTCGCCATCGCTTCGTCCGAGCAACTCAGATGATAGTGCAGATGCTCGCCGTGGCGAAGGCACAACGTGTAGGCCGCGTCGCGGTCGGC
>PMZC01000009.1 GCA_003170555.1 Deltaproteobacteria bacterium | reverse complement strand
CACGCCACTGGCACGACCTCGTGCGGCTGGACGAGGCCGGTTTGGCGGGAGCCGCTTTCGCCGATCGCAAACTGGCGAACGCGGTTGCGCGACACAAGGCTATGTTCTTCGCGGAAAAGGCAGCCGACCGCACTCCTATCGACTACGCTGCGGCCGTCAACGGCGGTTTGCGGCTCGTGCCGGCTGGCGATGGCGCGAAGGCACTGGAGGAAGACTATGCCCGCATGGTTGAAGACGGGCTTCTTCTGGAGGATGCCGAACCATTCGCCACGCTAATGGAACGTTGCGATGACATCGCCGCGCGAGCCAATGGGACAACCAAATAAGAAAAAAGGGGCGGAGGGGACGTATGTTGAGCCGGGGATCAGAGTGGCGGAGGTGGGAGCCGCATATTCACGCGCCAGGGACGGCTATGAACAACCAGTTCAGCGGCCCGAACGCTTGGGACGATTATCTTGCAGCGCTTGAGCGGGCGACGCCGGTCATCGAGGCCATCGCGGTCACCGACTACTACGTCACAGCCACCTACGAAGAAGTGCTACGCCATAAGGCGGCCGGCCGACTGCCCGCCACCAAGCTGATTTTCCCGAATGTGGAGTTGCGGCTCGACGTCGCGACCGCCAAAGGCGGCTTCGTCAATCTCCATCTATTTGTCAGCCCGGAAGACCCGCAGCATATCGAAGAGCTGCGGCGCCTGCTGTCACGCCTGCAATTCAACGTCATGCAGGACCGTTTCGATTGCACGCAAGCAGATCTCATACGGCTCGGCAGGAAGGCCGATCCGAGCACCACCGACGATCGCGCTGCGCTGGACTACGGAGCCAATCAATTCAAGGTCAACTTCCAGCAATTGCGCGAGGTGTTTTCTGAGAGCGGATGGGCGAAGAAGAACATCCTGATCGCCGTGGCGGGCGGCGCGACGGACGGCACAGCGGGCGTCCGAGAAGCTGCGGATCAGACAATCCGACGTGAGATTGAAGGCTTTGCGCACGTGATCTTCGCCAGCAGCGTGGCGCAGCGCGAATTCTGGTTGGGTCAGAGGGATCTCAGCCCCGATGAAATCCGCGCGCGCTACGGCGGACTGAAGCCCTGCCTACACGGAAGCGACGCGCACAAGATAGACGACGTCGCGTCGCCGTTTGGGGGTCGTTTCTCCTGGATCAAAGGCGGGCTCGAGTTCGATGCCCTCCGCCAGGCGTGCATCGATCCCGAGGGCCGCGCCTATGTCGGTGACCAGCCGCCTCGATCAGCAATGCCGTCGCAGGTCATCTCGCACGTCAGGATCAACGGCGCGGATTGGGCGGCCACGCCGGACATCCCGGTCAACGCCGGTCTTGTCGCGATCATTGGTGCGAGGGGCTCGGGCAAGACGGCCCTGGTCGACGTGATTGCTGCAGGCTGCGACGCGATCTCGCCCTCCGGTTGGGACGCGGACGAGAACATCAGCCCGTCCTTCCTGGCGCGGGCGCGCAGGTTGATCGGCAACGCGACCACGACCCTCACTTGGGGCGGCGGCGCAACGGTCACGCGCTCACTCGACGGCAGCGACGGTAACGACCACATGTCGTTTCCGCGCGCCCGCTATCTCTCCCAGCAGTTCGTCGAGGAGCTTTGCTCGGCGAAGGGTGTCTCGGATGCTCTCGTGGACGAGATCGAGAGAGTGATCTTCGAGTCGCACTCGCAAGACGACCGCGAATGGGCAATCGACTTCGCCCTGCTGCGGGACCAGCAGACCGCACGGTTCCAGCAGGCGCGTGAGCGTGAAGGCGAGGCGATTTCCGACATCTCCGAGCGCATCGCCACCGAGTTCGAGAAGGAAAGCCTTGTCACCGCGCTGACCACACAGGTCGCTCAAAAAAAGAAGTTGGTCACCGATTACACGACCGACCGTGCCAGGCTCGTTGTCAAGGGGACCGAAGCGCAGGTGGCGCGCCACACTCAGCTCAGTGAGGCGGCCCAGAAGCTTCGGAATAAAATCCAGGCCTTCGGGAGCCAACGCCGCACCTTCGTCGCGCTGCAGGACGAGGTTCGGAGCATGCGCGCAACAGGCGCGCCGGAGATGCTCCGCCAAGCGCAGGCGCGACATGCGAACAGCGGCCTGGACTCGAAGCAGTGGGACGAATTCCTGCTGATCTATAAAGGCGACGTCGACAAGAGTCTGACCGCCTACATCGCGTGGGCGGATGGAGAGGTCGCCAAGCTCAGTGGCGTCTCCCCTCCGCCAGGAGATCCGAACGTCCCGCTGATCGCCTACAATGCCGACCTCGCGGCTCTCCCACTCGCCCCGATCGCCGCCGAAATGTCGCGCCTTGAAGCGCTGTTCAGCGCGGACAAGCTGGTTCGCGATCAATTTGTGACGCTGACCGCGCGTATCGCACAGGAAAGTTCCGCGCTCCAGACCCTCGAAACCCGGCTCACCGATGCGCAGGGCGCCGCAGCTCGCCGCAGGCAGCTTCAGACCGAGCGCGATGACACTTACGGCCGGGTCTTCGAGGCGATTATCAACGAACAGAGCGCGCTGGCCCGCCTCTACGCGCCGTTGATGACGCGGATTGCGGCGTCGTCGGGCACGCTCAAGAAGCTAGGCTTCTCAGTTCGCAGGATTGCCGACGTCGAAGCGTGGGGCTCAGTTGCGGAGGAAGAACTCCTCGACAGACGCAAGGCCGGACCCTTCCACGGCCGCGGCTCGCTGATCGCTGCCGCGGCGGAGGCACTCAAGCCCGCATGGGAGACCGGCTCGGCGGCCGAGGTCCAGGCCGCGATGACGGCCTTCTTGGGGAAATACCTGAGGGACCTGCTTTCACACGCGCCCTATGCGCCGACGCAGCAGGCCGAATTCCGCTCCTGGTCGAAGCGATTCGCACACTGGCTCTTCAGCACTGACCATATCACGGTCCGGTACGAGATCTCATATGACGGCGTTGACATCCGAAAGCTCTCGCCTGGCACGCGGGGTATCGTGCTGCTGCTGCTTTATCTCGCTCTTGATGACTCCGACGATCGGCCCTTGATTATCGACCAGCCCGAGGAGAATCTCGATCCGAAGTCTGTCTTCGACGAACTGGTGGCGCTGTTCATCGCGGCCAAGGCGAAGCGCCAGGTCATCATGGTCACGCATAATGCCAACCTCGTCATCAACACCGACGCCGACCAGATCATCGTAGCTGCGGCAGGCCCACATCCGTCCGGCGGTCTGCCGCCGATTGCCTATGTGGCGGGCGGGCTGGAGAACGCGGAAATTCGCAAGGCCGTCTGCGACATCCTGGGGGGGGGGG
>PMZC01000023.1 GCA_003170555.1 Deltaproteobacteria bacterium | reverse complement strand
TCACCGACATCACCGAACGCAAAAGCATGGAGCACCAGCTCGCGCGCTACAGCCAGAATCTGGAGCGGATGGTCGAAGAGCGAACGAATCAGGTCGCCGAGAAATCGCGGCTGCTCGAGGAAGCGTTGGCGCGCGCGGAAAAAGCGGACCGCTCGAAAAGCGAGTACATCAGCCGCATGAGCCACGAAATCCGCANNCGGGCCAAGGGCGAGTTCCTCGCCCGCATGAGCCACGAAATCCGCACGCCGCTCAACAGCATCATGGGCTTCGCCGACTTGTCGCTGATGGGGGTCAGCGGCGAGGTGTCGGAGAAAGTGCGGCACGACCTCAAGATCATCAAGGACAGCGCGCAGTATCTGTTGAAGATGATCAACGACATCCTCGACGTGGCGAAGATCCAGGCGGGCATGCTCGACCTGGAAATCAAAGACCTCAATGCGGCGCCGATTGCGGCGCGCGTGTTGGAAAGCGTGCAAGGCGTGGTCGGCAAGAAAGATCTGACTTTGCGCAACGAAGTCGGGTCCGACGAGTGTTGGGTGCGCGCGGACGACATGCGCCTGCAGCAGGTGCTGAACAACCTGCTCAGCAACGCGATCAAATACACCGACCAGGGGCACGTGCGATTGGCGGCTGAACGCCAAGACGAATTCTGGCGTTTCGTCGTCGAGGACACCGGCATCGGCATTCCGGCGACGGAACTGCCGCAACTGTTCGAGGAGTTTCGTCAGGTCAAAGGAACCGGCCGCGAAGGGTCGGGGCTGGGGCTCGCCCTGGTGCGGCTGCTGGTGGAAAAGATGGGCGGGCGCGTCTGGGCGGAAAGCCAGGAAGGGGTGGGGTCCAAGTTCTACTTCACGCTGCCGGCCGGTCAACCGACGGAAATGCTCAAGCGCAAAAAGAATCGTTGGCTCGCCGCGCAGCCGCCGCGGCGGATTGCGGTGCTGGCGGCGGACCCCGCGGTGGGCGACTTCCTGGTGCGCGAGCTGCTGCTGGCCGACATCAATCGCGTCGAGCTGCTCAGCGTTCCGTCGGCGGCGCGCGATTTGGCCGCCTTGCGTCCCGAGGTGGTCATTCTCGCGCCGTTTGCGCCGCATAGCGATTTGCTCACCGTCGTTTCGTCGTTGGAAAGCGAAGACGCCTTTCGCGAGGCGAACGCGGTGTTGGTCGCGGTCGATCCCCGCGACGGAACCGGTCACGCGATGGGCATGACCGATATCCTGACCAGTCCGGTCGCGGACAGCCGATTGAAGCAGTTGCTCGCGCTATTCGATCACCGGCCGCAACGCCTGTTGTTGGCGCAGGATCGCTTCGAGGAGGCCGTGCAGACGAGCAACCTGCTGCGCGGTTACGACATCGAAGTGGTCAAGGCGTTCACGCAGGCGGACGCGTTGGAGTTGCTGGAAAACGTCGTGTTCGACTGCGTGATGGTCGATGTTTCGCTGGGCGCCGGCCAGGGCCTCCTGTTGCTGGATCGTTTGCAGCAACGTTTCGCGCATGTGCCGACGATCGTGCTGGCGCCGCGCCAGTTGTCCGACGATTTGCGGCAGAGCCTGGCGGACGTCGCGGCGAAAAAATGGCCGCACGAAAAACTCACCGCGTCCAAACTCTACGGCGGCGCTTGATCCACGATGTCCGCCGCCTCGATAACTTGACGGCGCCGGGGCCGCGTGATAAGCGGACGGATCAAGAGAGCACGATGAGCAAGATCTATTTCAGTTGTTGGGCGGGGCGCGTCATCGACCACCGCCGGCGGCCCGAGTCCGAGTGGGCCGCGCCCGACGACTTCAAATTTCCGCTCGGTTTCGCACGCGAGAATGACCTGCGCGCCTTCATCGGCTGGGACGGTTTCGTGCTGGCCGACCCGCAAATCTCGGTGGTCGCGTTGTGCCGCGCTTACCTCGAGGCCGTGCAGGCGGAGGCCAGCTGCGGCGAGTGTTTTCCGTGCCGCGTCGGCACGTACGTGGCCGCGCAAATTCTAGGCAAGTGCTGTGACGGCGTCGCGACGCCGGCTGATCTCACTCAACTTCATTCGCTGTTGCTCGATATCGCGCGTTCGTCCAAATGTCAGGTCGGCCAGACTACGCCGCGACCGGTGCTGCTCGCGTTGGAACATTTTGGCGCGGGTTTCGACAAGTGCGTCGAGTCGGGCGTGCGGCTCGCGCCCGTACCGTTGATCACGCGGGTGTCGGCGCCGTGCCAGGAAGCATGCCCCGCGCACTTGAACATTCCGATTTACGTGGAAGACATCAAGAAGCGCCGCTACCTCGACAGCAGCGACACCGCGCGCGAAGGCTGCGTGATGCCCGGCGTGCTCGGCCGCGTGTGCGTGCGGCCGTGCGAAGCGAATTGCCGCCGCGCCAACGTCGACGAGCCGATTCAGATCAAGTACCTCAAACGCTTCGCCGCGGATTACGAAACGAATCGCGGTCAGGCGCCGAAACGTTCCGCGTCGCGCGCGAGCGGCAAACGCGTGGCGGTGATCGGCGCCGGACCGGCGGGCCTGGCGTGCGCGGAAAAGCTCGCGCTGCGCGGTCATCACGCGACGATTTTCGAGGCGCTGCCCGAACCGGGCGGCATGGCCGCCGTCGGCATTCCCGATTATCGCCTGCCGCGCGCGGTGCTGCGGCGCGAGGCCGCGCTCATCGAACAACTCGGCGTGCAGATCGTCTATAATAAGCGACTCGGCGAACCCGGTTTCACCTGGGCCGACCTGCGCGGCATGGGCTTTCACGCCATCTTCCTCGGCATCGGCGCGCATCACTCCAACCGACTTGGCGCGGAAGGCGAGGACAACGCTTACAAGGGCTTCGTCCACGGCGTGCATTTTCTGCGCGCCATCGCGCTGGGCCACGAGGTGATGCTCGGTCGGAAAATCGTCGTGGTCGGCGGCGGCAACGTGGCCATCGACTGCGTGCGCAGCGCGCTGCGGCTGGGTTTCGAAGACGTCAACCTCGTCTATCGCCGCACGATCAAAGAGATGCCGGCCGACGCGGTGGAAATTCAGGACGCGGTGGACGAGGGCGTCAAGTTTCATTATTTGTGCAACCCGACCCGCCTCATCGCCGACGCCGACGGCAACCTGACCGGCGTCGAGTTGTTGCGCATGGAGCTCGGCGAGCCCGATGCCTCCGGGCGGCGGCGTCCGGCGCCCGTGCCCGGCAGCGAGTTCACCATTGCGACCGACGTGATTATCCCCGCGATCGGCCAGCAGCCGGCGTTCGATTTTATACAGCCGGCGGACGGACTGGAAATCACCCGCTGGTCGACGATGGCGGCCGACGGCTACACCGGCGCGACCAAACTCGCGGGCGTTTTCGCGGGCGGCGATTGCGTGACCGGCGCGGCGACGCTCATCGAAGCCGTCGCGGCGGGCAATCGCGCGGCGATCTTCATCGACCGCTACTTGCGTGGCGAGTCGCTCGAGCTCGATCCGGCGCAGCACATCGAGCGGATGCTGGCGAAGGTCGGCACGTACGACAAACGCGAAAAGATCGAACTGCCGCGCGGTCTGCCGCGCCAGGGCTTTCATCATTTGCCCGTGGCCTACCGCATCAACAATTTCGAGGAAGTCGAGCACGTCATGACGGCCGAGGCGGCGACCACCGAAGCGAGTCGCTGCCTGCGCTGCTTCCGCGTCGCGGGGGTCGTGCGATGAAGCGCATCGACTCCGACCGGCATGTGTCGCTGACCATCGACGGTCGCGCGGTGCAGGCGCCGCTCGGCGCGACGATTCTCGACGCCGCCCGCGCCGTCGGCATCGACGTGCCGACGCTCTGCCAACACGAATGGGTGAGCCCGATCGGTTCGTGCCGCCTGTGCATCGTCAAGGTGCAAGGCCTCGACGGCGTCGTCGCTTCGTGCACCACGCCGGCGAGCGAGGGCATGGTCGTCACGACCCACGACGAGGAACTGACGCGCCTGCGTTGCGAGCAGATGCAATATATCCTGCTCAATCATCCGCTCGATTGCCCGGTGTGCGACAAGGGCGGCGAGTGCGAGTTGCAGGACATGGCGTTCCGTTACGGNNCGATTGCCCGGTGTGCGACAAGGCCGGCGAATGTCGCCTGCAGGACCTCACCTACGCGCTGGGCGTCAGCCGGCAGGATTTGCGCGGGGCGCTGCCCGAAGAGCAACGCATCGACACGCAGAGCGCGCTCATCGAACGCAACGACGCGCGGTGCGTGCGCTGCGGGCGCTGCGTGGCCGTCTGCTACGAAGTGATGGCCGTGGGCGCCTATCGCTTCGCCGGGCGCGGCTACGCGTCGCGCATCGACACGCAAGACGGCGGGCCGTTGTGCTGCGAATTTTGCGGCCAATGCGTGGCGATCTGCCCGGTGGGCGCATTGCTCAGCAAGCCCTTCAAGCATCGCGCGCGCGTGTGGGATTTGGCGCCGGTGGAAACGGTTTGCGGCTACTGCGGCGCGGGCTGCCAACTCGAACTCAATGTCCGGCGCAATCACGTGTACCGCGTCACGTCGAATCCGCGCGAGACCTCGAACCGCGGGCTGTTGTGCGTGCGCGGCAGCTTCGGTTTCGAATACGTGCACAACACGGATCGCGGGAAATCGCCGGCCATCCGCCGCGAAGGAACGCTCACGCCGGTCGATTGGCGCGAGGCCTTCGAGGCCGTGGCGGAAGGCGTGCGACGGGCGTCGGAAGCGGGCGGCGCCGACGCGCTGGGAGTGCTGATCAGCCCGCGCCTGCCGCTGGAAGATGTCTATTCGCTGGCAAGTTTGTTTGGCGGTCTCGGCGCGCGGCGCATCGCGTTGACCGGGCACGACGGCTACGTCCGCGCGTGGCGCACGGTTGCGGCGCGATGGAAGCACGCGGGGTCCACGGCGACATTCGACGATCTTGGCCGCGCGGACGCGTTGTTGCTGGTCGGCGCCGATCTGGCCGCGGAAATGCCGGCGCCGCATCTGCAGGTGTTGTCGGCGGTGCGCGAACACGACGCGAGTTTGGTT
>PMZC01000061.1 GCA_003170555.1 Deltaproteobacteria bacterium | reverse complement strand
AGAAACTGGGCGGTAAAAACCGCCCGAGGTTCGACTCAGTCCGGCTAGTCATCGGTGAGATCATAGCGCCTTTGCTTTTGGATCGTCACCTGTCAAGGACAGAGACGTTGTTCTACAATAATTGGGAAGATGGGATCGGGATTGAACGTGGTGAACCGCTGCCAGTCGCCGCGCGAGTAATACTTCCCAGGCCGCACAACGCGATTGTATTGACCCGTGGTTATAGGTGTTGCAATATCGCAGACAATGCTTGATCGATCCGTAATTCCGCGCCGATCCTCTTTTTTTGGATACCGCGCCGTATTGCCTCGCTCTCTCGGCGTCATCGGTTGCTATTTTATTTCGATGTGTCTTCTGCCACTGTTTTGTGTTCTGGAGGGTTTGGTTCGCGGTCGTTCGAGCATTCTTTTTTTGAAAGACGTCTTCCTGGAATTTGTTGTCTCAGCCAACTTAATGATCACCCTGGTCATGCAAGCGAACATTTACGTCTTTTCTGTTTTTCTTCTGTCTCTGGTTGTCTTTGCCGCAGGCCTTCTTCTTCGGTTTTACCATCCTCGCTCACGTTTCGCCGGCACGGTTCTTTGGCTTTCCGGCGCCGAGTCTTCGCCGGGCGAAGCGGACCGAGTATCTCTCCGGCTCGCGCGCGGCATCGGCGCCGTATGGCGGGTGTTGGTGTTACTCAACGTCGCCGTGGCGGTACAAGTCGCCAGCACAATCTGGTGGTGGTTCGTCGTCAGTTGGCCGACGACGGCGGCCGCCGGCGGATTACTTAGTCTGCTGTTTTTTTTCGTCTTACCTCGCTCGATGCGCGCGCGCCCGGCGTGGTGGTGGGCCGGCCTTTGCCTATTTGCGGGCGTACTGCATCTTTCTTCCATCCTTGTCCTGCGGGACGAGGCGCGCGTCGTGCCGGCACGACAACTTTCCGCCGAGCCCGCTTATGACGTACTGGCGCTGCCCGACGGGAAGATCTTCGCGACGTTTCGCTACGCGCCGGCGAAAACACTAGCCGACGGGCGTTGGTTGGCGATTGACGACGTGGCCAAACCGGACCGCTTCGCCTTTGACGCACGAACGCGGAAAGCTTATCTCGGAAACAAGTTTTTTTCCGTCGATGAACCGCCGACCGGCTCCGTCATTTGCCGGAAGCTTTCGTTTGACACCGAGTATGAGGCGAACTGGATGCATTATCCGGCGATCTCCGTTGCGACCAACAAACTCTTTCTGGTCTATGAGGGCGGTTTGCTGGTCGTCGTTGATTTGGCCACCTCGCGATTGGACTTGACGCGATGGAAGGAAATCCATTTTTACGGGGCCTATGTCGACGATCGACGGTGGCGCGTTTACCTCGTGGGTTCGCTTTTGAACGGGCGAATTTCGGTGATGGATACGGGAACGTATGCGATCGTCGATCGTCGTTGGATCGGATGGAGCGTTTTCGGCGCGGCGCTGAACGAACGGACCGGTGATCTGTGGATTACGCGGGGAGAGGCCAACGAGGTCTTGGTGCTCGATCCGCAGCTCCAGCCGGTCGCTAAAATCGGCGTCGGCATCTGGCCGCGCGACATCAGAATCGACCGGGTGCGTGGTCGGGTATTCGTGGGCAATTACCTGTCCGGCACGGTAACCATCATTGACCTGAACGCCAAAAAGGTCTTGGCCACGCTGCGACCTTCGCGTGGTCCGGCGGACCAGTGGTGGTTGCGCGCCTTCTTCACGAGGCTCTCCGGCCTTTTTGTGGACCGCCAAGGAAACTTGTACGTCGCCGACGGCAAGGGAATCTTCGAGGTTGATGCGGCGCAAATCACCGCGGTAGTGGACCAGATGACGCCACGGCGCCGCTGACCTTGATGTTTCGGAGGGCGATCGGTTTTCGTGCGGCGCGCCGATGCGCCGAGCGCGGAGTTATTATTTCTGCATATCTGCGCGGGTGTTTTGTCGCCTTACATGGCGAGGACGATATTGATAACCTGAAGACAGAAGCCGTCCGACGGTGCAACATCCAATCGAATTAAAAACTTCTCAGCCGTCTCCGAATCACCTTCCACGCGCGGCAACGACAAATCGAGCACCGCCGTCAGGGCGTGGTCGTCAGCTTAGTCGAAGATACCGCAAGGCGAAAGGCGCGAGCAACGGGACGGGGCCGGATGCGGCCGTGGCGGTTGCGCGAGTCGTTGTTTGGCCGGGCGGCCCGAATCTCGGCTGGAAGGGAAGTGACGAAACGGGTGACAAGGCGGTTGCGACGGCGTTACAATCTCGCTGGCGAAAACCAGCAACGAAAACCAGGGATCATACCTTGAACGCGGGCGCAAAGCGGCCAAAAGGTTCTGACGACGCACACGGCAAACTCCGTTGATGTCCAGAATGAAAAAAGGGAACAGAAGGTGAGCCGTCCCCGCCATCTGCCGACGGTTTTTACGCTCATTCGGTGGCTGGTTCTCATGGCGATAGCCGCGGTCTTGATCAGCCGTTTTCGACGGTCGTTGGCGGAGATTGTCTGGCCGGGACTGACGGTCTTGCTGGTCATCGAGTTATGTGTCGTTTCGTTGTTGTTAGAGGTCGTCTTTTCGTCGTTAAAATACCAATTGCTTTATCACCGCCTGGGAATTCGGATTCGTTTCCGCGACGTCGTCGTTTTGGACGTGGCTACGGCTAGCGCGGGAGTGGTCGCGCCCGCGAAGTCGGAGTTGTTCGTTCGGGCGGCGTATCTTGCCGCGGAAAAGTATTGTTCTTTCACCCAGGCACTGGGGACGTCCTTCTATAACCTATTTTCCAACCTGCTGGCGCTGGTTTTCTTGTTGGTGATCTTGGCTCCCGCGGCGTTGCCGATTTCCGCGGTGCTCGGGTTCGCCGGCGCGGTGATTATCGCGGCCGCGTTTTTTTTGGCGCCGGCCGCCGTCCGGAGCTATGGTCCGAACCGCGTGCGGGGAGACGCCGCCGGTCTGCCCCGCGGTTGGATGCAGATCTGGCTTTTTCTCCTTTCTTTTGGCCGCGCCCTTTCAGTTCCGTTACTTCTGGCGATGCTGTTTCACTCCTTTTCGATCAACGTCCCCTGGTTCCGGCTGGGCTTTCGCGGCGCGCTGGTCGAACTGGCATCACAACTGCCTATTACCGTGGCCGGCACGGGACTTCGGGAAAGCAGTCTGTTGTTTTTCTTTCGCGCGAGCGGCTCCCCGGGAAGCTTGCTTGTCTGCGGCGCGGTCCTCACCGTGGTGACCCGGCTGCTGCCGGCCGCGCTCGGGCTGCCGTTTTTCTGGCGCCTGATGGCGGCAGCGCGTCTCCGATCGAAGGAGGATAAGCCCGGTGCTTAGACCGAATCGTCCAGCCCCACCGCCACGCTGCGGCCGCCGTAGATGAACTGACGGGTAGATTCGAGATAAAAGGCCTTTTTCGTGAAGTCCGCCCCGTCCCTTACGGTTCGGACCGACAACGGCTACGAGTCCCAGGCGCTTTTTCGTTGGCACGTGGAAGATCTGGGATTACTCCATGTCTATATCAAACTCCGCTCATTATGTCTGAACGGCAAGGTCGAGCGATCTCATCTCATCGACGATAAGGAATTCTGCCAATTGCTGACTTATACCGATGATGTCGACCTCCACAAAACAAATGGCCGAGTGGGAGGTTTTCTACAACTATCAGCAACCGCACGACGCACACGGCGGAAAAACCCCTTACGAAGTGCTCCGGGAAAGACTACAATGATAATGAAAACGGTGTCAGATCAGGGTCGGTTCATCACAGTTGGCATATACAAGGAACCGTCCATTGCGCTGGAATGAAGAACGCTCGAATTTACTTGCCCGCCGAGTCTATTTTGGATTCTGGACGGTAGTTTCTCTGCTGCTTTTTTCTCGTCTTGATTATGTGCTCCCCGGAATGGTGATTAACGCCGTTTTTCCGCGAGATTCTGTCTGGAAGCGGCGTCTGTTATGTGTTGTGTACATTCCCGCTTGTGTTATTTCTTTGATCATCGGTTTCTGGTATGTCGACAATCCGCTTTTTCTGGTCTTTTCTATTTTGTTTTTCCTTTTTACGTTGCGCCGCAAATATCGCGCACGCGTCTTGCCGGTTTTTTTAGCCGTGGCGTTGTTTTTGCCGGTTGCCGGAACGCTCTACGTTTCGCTTGGCCCGGCAGGAGACATCATCGCGGCTGGGTTATGTATTTTAACGGCCTATTGGCTAATTCGCGTAAAAATCTTGAGCCAAGCGCCGGATAGTCTGGTTCACTATTGCCTCATCGGTGCGCTATTAACCGTCTGGTTTTATTTTATCCCCGCTCCCTATCCATCCGCATGGATTTTGTCCCAGAAAGGCGTATCCAACGTTGCCTCATTGGACACCTCGGCCGGTTTTAGAAAGGACATGGAGTTTCGTCAAACCAACTTCGTGGATGAATACTCCCCCGGTCTGTTATTGGTCGGCGCGAAAAGATATCTTTTTCATCAAGGTTACCTCGGTTATTATTTGCTCATTGACGACAAACCCGGCTATGCGCTTCATGAAGCGGGCCTCTCGGGGGATTTCCCGGCCATCGAATTACTGCGCTGCGGCGGCAGCGGACCGGTGTCTCAAAGGAAGGACAAAATTTTCCTGGGCGAAGAGCGATTGCTCTTCGTCGATCCGGAGCTGTCGCCGCCGAACACCGGCTTCTGTTCAGAAAAAGCCCACGTCCTCGTTTTCGGTGATGAATGCTCTTTGTATGCTTTCGACGTTGAGCAACGGAAGATGTTGTTGCAGGAGCATGCCAAGCTGTTTTTTAATGGCATCATGTCCTACCTCATCGCCCCGTATGGCGGGGGAAAGCTGGTCTATCTAAAGAATAAGAAACATCCGATCATCGGCGGCCGTTCCCCGGACGGCCAAACGTTTTCCTGGAAGCCGGCGGGCTACCAGGTCCGGGCTTATTGGGGCGAAGACAAACTGGTGGGGAACGAAGACCTGGACTACGTGTTGTCTTTTCGCATGTTGGGTTTCGTTTCCAAAATCGAGCCGGAAACCGGGCGAAAAATCCAATCGGCGCAGATCTGGCCGGGAATGAGATTCGCCACGATGAACATGAAAATGAGGCTCGTTTTTTCCGTCAACGAGTGGTTGGGGATCATCGAGGTGCTGGACCTGGACTCGTTGAAAAGAGTCGATGTAGTGTTTGTCGGTCAACGGGCCAGAAAGTTGAATTTTTCCCGCGATCAGCGAGGCCTGGGGTACATGGTCAGTTCCGTGGGCGTTTTCAAAATCGACTTTTGCCAACGACTGCCTGACCGCTGCCAGTAATCACGCCGGCGAAAACCGTCAAGCAAGACGGCGCCGGCGTCGATAGAAATCCCACAGGTATGCGGGCCGCAAACTGGCCAACATGTTTGCTTCCACGACTCCGATGCACCAACAACGGTGGCAAACCCTCGGTTTGAGGGCCAAGAAGGCCTCGCGAAAGGGCCGGTTAAGGCACGAAACCCGCTCCGGACCGTCGATCTCTTCTCCCCAACAGTTGGTCAGCTCGCCGGCCGGAGTCACTCTGACGCCGAACCAACCGCCGATACATGGATTGAACGTCGTCTCGTTTTTTCCGGCCAGACAATCTAAAACCTGTTTCGTATGGGCGATCCAAGGGTCGCCGCTTTGAATTTTCGGCCGCAGGTATTGAACCACCTCCGCCTTCATTTCGTCCGAGGTCGACAAGCCGTGCTCGCGCTGAGAATTCAACGCGTACGGCGTCACAAACTGGAATTGAACTCTTGTTTGATGGGCGCGCGCGGTCTCGTAAACGAAATCCAGATGCTGGTAATTTTCGCGTGTCACGACGCACAGCAAGGTTCGCTCGAAGTTTTCCCGTCGGGCCGTTTCGAGGGCGCGCACCGTCGCCGCGTAACTGCCTTTGCCGCGTAGCGCGTCGTTGACGCTTTCCGGCCCGTCGAGACTCAAGCTGACTTCCATCCCGCGCGGTAAAACCGCCGCCAGTTCCGGGAGACGATCGCCGTTGGTGCACAACGAGATTTTGATGCCTCGCGCGACGGCGTCGCCCAGCAATTCCGGCAGGCCGGGCCACAACAGCGGCTCGCCGCCGGTAAAGTTGATCCACTTTGTTCCCGCCGCGGCCATCTCGTGCAACAGCCGTTTGGAGGTAGCCAAGTCCGGTTCGACGTGGTCTCCGGGTTGGTTGAAATCACAGTAGGCGCATTTTCTGGTGCAGCGATCGGTGATGCGCCAACTGACGAAGAAAGGCGTTCGCTTCCCGAACAAACGATATTTCAGCACGGCAAGCAGAGCCCCGATCGCCAATTTCGCGCCGACCATCAATTCGTCTCCGCTTCGATATCTTGCCGTTCGACGTGTTTCTCATCGGCAATGGTCTGCCGTCCAATCGCCTTTGGGGGGAGCAAACCGAGCAGAGACGAAGGCGATGCACACAACCGGAAACTCCTCGGATGCGTCGCAGCGGCGCGCCATTCTTGGTCAAGATCATCATAGCGGCCGTTCACGCTTCCGCAAGCGGCCGGATGATCTGGCCTTTACCGGCGGCCGTGAGATGAACGAAACGTAGTTGGAGGCTTTCAAGCGGGGACTGCGAACGTGCAGTAAATAGCGGAACCCTTGCCGATCGCCCATCCCGAAGATCTTCTGTTCGTTGAGCATCGCAATCAGCAGGCTGACCGGCGCCAGGAACTGCAACCACGGCCGGTCCACCAGGCGGCGCATCCACTTGGGGCTGAGCCGCAAGGCTGCCATCAAATGCCAGAGGCGGAACAGGCGTTTGGTTACCTCCATCCCGGTCCGCGGGAAAAGGTCTTCGGCGAGCCAACTGGGCAAATCGGCGACCTCGTAGATGCGCTCCTCGAAGTGTGGCGAGAGATAGCCGTCGCGAATCAATTTTCTCGTCAGCACGCTCTTCGGAAACGGAGTCACGATGGTTACCCGGGGGTGAGCCACCCCCATCGTTTGCGCCAGGCGACAGGTGTCGATCTCTTGCTCGATCGAACAGTAAGGCCGGCCCAGCAGACTGAAGGTAATCAACCGAATCCCCGCTTCCCGAATGAGTTGGGCGGCGGCGAGCAAATCGCTGACGACTCCCTCGGCCTCGCCGGCGAACGCGAAGTCTACCCCGGGCCGTAACTCGATGTTGGGGAAGAAGGTCGGATGAACGCCGCCCAGCACCACCGGAGCAGCGGTGTGCGCCTTGGCCGTTCGCGCGAGATGCTGGGCGCTGTTATGGCCCATCAGATCGCAGGGAATGACCACCAGGTGGGGTTCGAATTCACGCAAACGCGCCGGCAACCGGCGCTCCTCCAACTCCAGGAAGAGGCGAGTGGTGACGCCCCGGTCGCGCAAGCGCCCGGCGAGATCGCACAATCCCAAGGATTCGTTGATCGCGTTCTTCTTTAAAAAGGCAACGCGCGCGCCACCCAGGGCGTATGGGGATCGCGACTTTTCGTTGGTTCGCGTTGAATTCTCGAGGTCTGCCTTCACTGCGCGATTCCTTGTCCTTCTTGCCGCCTGCGCACGTTAGACTATCGCGTCGCCTTACCTCATTGTCTGCCCCCACGGTCACGGTAGGACAACGACCTGACGCGTGGTCGGAGTCGGCGATGCTGGTGCGCGGCGCGCCCGGGGTTGAAGGGGCCGGTGCGCGCGACCATAATGACTTTTGCTGCCGGCGCGGAAGATTTTTCGTCGCTCTGGCGGAGTCCGCTGCGCCGAAGTGGTGCGCCATGCGGAGTGTTTCACCATCCACCGGAGACCGGGTTGAAACACAGAACAACCTTGACGGAACGGATCGCAGCGTGAGTTCGAACCAGCCGCCGGAGCAGCCTACCCAAGGGAGGCAAATTAATCGGCGCATCATCCGGCGGCGTGACACCGGCGGCGACGAGCAAAGGACCCTATCGATCCGCCCCTGGCGGGGCACGGCCATTTTGCTGTTCGACGTCGCGGTATTCAACGTCGTCTTCTATTTCTTTCTCCGCGCTCTACTTTTTTATTCCGCCGGCTACTGGTCGGCGGCCGCGCCTATTGGCTGGGGACTAGCGTTCGTCGCCGCCATGGTCGTTCTTGGAAGGATACCTATTCGGGGACGCCGGCAGCGACTGATAACCATTATGGCGGGAGCGACCGCTTGTCTGCTTTTCGCCTTCGTCCTGTACAAATTCTCGCGCAGTTTCCCGAAGCACGGCGAAAATTCGGATTACACCTGGTTGGTTTCCGAAGTCATCAAGGTGCCGGTGGAGGCCGTGATGTTCTCGCGGCTCTCGCCGATTTTCGTGGCCGGCGCCTTGCTGGTGATCTTGTTGCTCATGCGCTGGACCGCCGGCGGCGGAAACAGATGGCTGGCAGTATCGATATCCGCCGGCGGTGTTTTCGCCATGATGCTCATTTGCCTGCAGACGATTTCACACACTGACGTAGTGTTCTATTGGATTTCATTCGCCGGTCCGTTGCTGCTCGCTTGGGTCGCGGCGTTGGCGGGGTGGCGCCGCATGGTCTTTCGCGTCGCTCCTTTTGCCCTTCACGCGTTGCTCGTCGGTCTGAATTATACTGGGGTTCTGCCGGTCCATTCCTTGGCGGATTGGTTGCCGTACGATGACGCTGCCGTCCGCTATGTCGCCCGCCTCCCCGGTGCGCGGCTCGTCTATCGCCCCAGCGCCGAGGAGAGGCGGACGGATTTCCGATTCCCTCGCCAGTTGATACCGTTGGGAAACGATCTGATATTGATTGCCGGCCCGATGGGCGCCACTGAAATCAGCATCGTGAACCCCCGCACCGGAGAACATTCGCACACGTTGACGATAAATGGGCTGTTCCGCGACGCGATACTGAGCCCCGACGGCACTCAAATCTGGGCCACCGATTGCGAATTTCAAGAACTGATGGCCATCGATTTATCCACGCTGACCGTCAAGTGCCGCAGGAACCTGGCTGCCGACAACTTGATGACGCCGTTTGCCATCAAGCGCGCCGGTGACCGTCTGTACCTGAGCAACGTCACCTACCCGATCCTCGCGGAGTTCCGGTTGGGATCGGAAGAACTGATGTGCCACATGATTCTCAACCGAAGCATCGACTTTCACCGAATCGGATATACGTCGTTCACCGAGGGGGTGTACGGTCTGGATGTGGATCCGACCCGAGGAACCGCCCTGGTAACGGTCGGCATGCTTGAAGGCCGGTATGAGTTGGGCCTGGTGGAAGTCGGCCTCGACGACTTTGCCATGAGACGCGAAATGCGCCTCCCCAGCGGCATCACGATTTTCTCCCTCCCGGGAGCGCATCGGGTGCTGCTCCCCAGCTACTATCAGCCCAAAATCTTCGAAGTTGACCTCGATCGGTGGAAACTGGTGCGTACGATCCACGCCGCGCCTAACATTTTTTCCTTGGCTTACGACGAGGGACGCCGGCTGATCTATGCGACGAGCAGAGCCACGGGAACCCTACAGGTGATTGACTACGACTCCGGTAAAGTCATACGAGAGGACGTCATCGGGAATAAGGCGCAACCGATGTACTATGACGGCGACCGCCTGTTCATCGGCAGCGAGTTGGGAATCATCGAGATCGACTTGCAACAATACCTTAAGGCGATGGGAAGGTTTTGACCGAAAAGATCGACACGCGAGCCGCAACCCCCGGCGCTGCCGGCCGGCTTTGGCTGCTCGCCGTCGGCGTTTTGTCGGCGCTCACCGGACTGTGGGCGATGCTTTCGCAATCGTGGTCGATTCCCTATCAGGTCAACCTGTTCTTCCATCCGGCGATTTCGCTGCTTTGCGGCTTGTGGGCCTTCCGGACGGCCGCCCGAGGCAACCGCCTCGGCGCCGGGCTGGGCGCCGTCACACAAAAAGTGAAGCTCGGAGCATTCGCGTCGGCCATCCTGGCGTGCGGGTTGCTCATCCTGGCGCTGGGCCTGCCCGCTCTGCTGCACTCGCAGCCGACGGCGGCGCTCGTGGTCGGCGCGGTCCTGACCGTCGCTTTCGCGCCGAGGGCGAGATGGTCCGCGACCACGTCTTTGTTCGGCCGCGTGCTGACGTTCGTCGCCTCGAAGCTGTTCTTCCTCGCGGTCTATTCCGGCGTCGAGATCTTTGTGCTGGGCATGGGGCGAGGGGCGCGTCCCGCCTTCTGGCTGCATCGCGCGAGTTCGTTGGCGTTTATCGCGGCGGCGGTGGCGGCGGCCGTCGCGGCGTTGGCCGATCGATGGCCGACGCTGTCGCTGAGCCGGATGCTCCGGCGCGGGCGGGGAGCGGTGCTCGTCGCCGCCGCGCTGGTTATCGCGATCGCCGTCGACGCCAATCTGCGCGGCCCGTCGTTTAACCTTTATCTGTCGACGCTCCCCAATGCCGCTCGAGAGCCCGTCGAGCGCATCAAGCCCTTCGCCCTCGAGCGCCCCGAACTGTTGGATCAGACGGCATCGTGCGGTAAACCGGGAGCGTGCCATCCCGCCGCGCTCGAAGACCATCTGAAATCCGCGCACAACCGTTCGGTGATGACGCCTCATTTTCAACAGAACCTCGATTTCATGGTGTCGGAGATCGGCGCCGAGAACGCGAATCTGTGCGCGGGCTGCCACCACCCGCAGTCGCTGTTCGACGCGCGGCTGTCTTATAAGGATTTTAAGACGAAGGGCAATTTCTCGTGCGTCTACTGCCATATGATCGACGCCGTTTCGTTCCCGGAGGACCGCCGCCGCAGCGTCATGCGCGCGACGCCGAACCTGCGTCATTTGGCTTTGCTGGCGCCGGAAGCGAACGGCCAATCGTCGCCCTTCGCCCGGTTTGTCGTGCAGCTCTATCCGGACGGCCACGGCCGCGCGCTGAAAAGCGATGTGCTCTTCTCCGATGACTTTTGCCAGGCCTGCCACCGCCTGCAAATCAAGCCCACCGCCGAAACCGGTTTTCTGCGCAGCCGGTGCATCGATTGTCACATGCAGCCGCGCGAAGCCCTCGGCCTGGCGGGCCCCGGCCGCATGAACCACCGGTTCCCCGGCTCGAACACCGCCGTGCCCTACGCCAACGGCGACGCGGACCAGACGGAGTTCACGCGCCGGTTCGTCGAAGGCGACTTTCCGCTGCGCATCGAAGCCTGGGGGCAGGTGACCACGCTCAACGGCGACACGGCGATTCGGCGCTGGTTGGAAATGCACTATGAGCCGCGCACGGCGCCGGCGCCGGGGCGGTTGTTCAAATTCGTCGTGTGGACGGCGAATTGGGGCGTCGATCATGCCTTCCCGGCCGCGCCGCTGGATTTGATTGAAGTGTGGCTCGAGCTGCGGCTGACCGACGCCAACGGGCGCGTGCTGCTGTCGTCCGGCCAGCTGGGCCTCGACCATCGCGTGCCGCGGGAGGCCCGGCGCATGGGCGGGTACATGATCGGCAACGACGGTCAGCTCGTGGAAAAGAACCGCGTGTGGCAGATCGCGAAAAAGGTCATTGTCCGGCAGCTCGAGTTCGGCCAACATACGTCGGACGAGTTCGAGACCACGCTGCCGGCCGACGTCAAAGGACCACTGACGCTGACGGCGAAGTGGAACTACCGCAATCTCAATCAGGACTTCGTCGAATGGGCGATCGGACCCGGGGTGACGATGCCGGTCGTGCAGGTCGCCACGCTGCATTGGGAGATTCCGCTGACCGCGCCGTTGATCGAGCTGCCGGCGGAAGCGGAAACGCCGGGCGCGGCCTCAGGTCCGCGCGAGGGTCCGTCCCTCCATCCGTAACGTCCAGGCCAGAATCGCCGCGCCAAGGCCGCCCAGGTAGACGCCGCCGTCAAAGCCCACGAAATAGAACGTCGCCAGTACGAGCACGAAGCCGATTGTCGCGCCGCCGATCATCGCCGGCAGCGCCGAGTGATCGCCCTCGGCAACCGCCGAGGCCCAGCAGGCCCCGCAGAGCAGTCCGGCGAGAATGCACGAAACGCTCGCCAACGGTCCGGTCAGATCCAGCACGCTGACGCCGATTGCCGCCGCCGCGGCAAGCGTCAGGGCGACCTTTCCCGACCAGCGTCGCCACCGCCGCGTCGGCGCGAGCGTCCCCGCCGCGACCGCCAGGAAGAACGCCAGCGCCATCGCGGGCCACGCATAGCCGTAGCCGACGAGCTGGCGTCCGTGCCGCGCGGCGGCATCGATGAACCAGCACATCGTCACCACGCCCGCCAACCAGGGGCGCGCGTAGGCAGGAGTCGGGATGAGGAAGGTCGGACGAAAACGAAAAACGACGAGGCCGACGGCGAAGAGGAACAGCATCGCCGCCACGAAGATCAATTGACCGTGGCATTCCTGGGGCCGCAACATCGGTCGATTCCAGGGCATGGGCGAAGGAACGACGGTCGCGTCCGTGATGTCTTTGAAGAAGCTCGCGCGCGACAGATGATCGCGCACTCCGGCGATCAGGCTCGCGTCGCGCGAGGCGATGACGTAAGTGAGCGGCGAGCCGACGAACGGCGGATCGTTCAAGATGTACCAAAACGCGGCCGAGAAAACCCCTTTCGGCAATGTGGCGCGGATGATCGATTGCTCGTCTAACGTGCGGCCGCCCCAGTCGAACACCACCGCGCCGTGCGGGTCGAGCACGTCGGCGAAGAGGTGGTTCAACACTTTGATTGTAAAGAGGGATTGCTCCTGGTAGGGAAGGCTGAACGGAATCTGAAACTGCGAGAGCCCGATGCCGTTGTAGAACACCACATCGTATTTCTCGCGCTGCGCAAGGACGAACCGCGAGAGATCGCCGGCAAAGTACCTGATCTTTCCCTGGGCTTGCGGCAACAGCGTCAAAGGGTCGAAACGCTGCTCGACCAGCCTCGCCTGATGCGGATCGAACTCGGCAGTTTGAATCAGTTGGGCGTTCGGGTTGATCGCCAGAAGGATGTTCGGGTACATCCCCAGCGACCGGCCGATCACCAGCGCGCGATAAGACGGCCGCCCGCCGACCAAGGCACGGAAGAAGTAGCGCAGGCCGCGCGGCAGCCGATCGGGGTCCTGGCAATTGTAGGTGACTGCGTGGAAGCCGTTCGCCAGCGCCACGCAACGGCGATCGGCGAACGTGTAGAACTGGCTCACGGTGTAAGGCGAATAGGTCGTGGCTTCCAGCTTCGCGTCCTGCAGGCTGCCGAGATAGACCAGGTCCGGCTGCCGTAAGTGCAGCCCGAACGCGACGGCGACCAACACCAATCCGGCGACGACGCCGGCCCTTGATCGGGGCACGACCAGCGCCAGCAGACCCACGGCGACAAAAAACCCGGCGATCCAACTGACCGCGACCGTCGCGGTCCCCGCGTACAGCCCCACCCCGAAGCCGGCCGCTCCCCACGCCAGATCCCGCCGGCGCCGTTCCGAACGCGCCAGATAGGAAAAGGCCCGACCGCCCATCGCCGCGTAGATCGCGGCGAGGGCGAGGACCCCGGTACCCATCAGCACGATCCGCAGGGTTGCGTAATTGGGAGGCGGGAAAGGGTAATAAGACGACTTCATTAAGTAGAGAAACGAAACGTTGCAGTTCACGCCGATCGCGACGGCGACGTACCCCACCGCCGCCGCCCAGCGCCGCGAACCTTCGTGCCACGCCACGCCAAACCGGCGGGCCAGCAACATGCCCAACGAAAAAGCCGCGAACTGGCCGAAAACGTGATTGAGAAAAAAGAGACCGAGCGGAAAGAGGCGGAAGTTGACGAGTACGCCCCAAAAAACAAAACCGCCGATCGCCGGAACGTAGAAACTGGGCGGTAAAAACCGCGCGAGGTTAGACCCCATCCGGCTAGCCATCGCTTCCTCGCCCGCCTTCGCCGCGGTGTCGTCGAAACGCGGCGCCCCGTTCGAGCGCGCGTGGGAGCTGCGATTTTTCGGTATTTGTCCCGCGCCTCATCGCCCAGACTATAGCGCCTTTGCCTCGGGATAGTCACCCGGCGGAGCTTTCGCCTTGGCGCGGGATCGCTGCTATCATACGGCCGATGCACGAGACGGGAATGCTGGTTTTCGCCAACCACTTGGGACATCTGGACGCCACCGGGCGCCATACGCACCTGCTGCGCGATTGGTCCGGCGCCATGATCTCGGGCAATATTCTCTACCCGCCGATGGAGATGCTCTACGCGGCGGCGTATCTGCGGCGACAGGGCTGCGACGTCGCGCTGGTGGACGGCAGCGTGCGCCATTGGCCGCACCACCGCACCATCGCCGCCGTGCTCGCCCACCGCCCGTCGCACGTGATCACGGTATCCGGGTGGTACAATCTGCAGGACGATCTCGCTTTTCTCGGCGCGTTAAAAACCGCGGCGCCGCAGGTCCGCACCATCCTGGCCGGGCCGAACGTCACGCTCGATCCGGCGGCGGCGCTGGCTTCGCCGGCGGTCGATTACGTGGCGCTCGGCGAGTTCGTCGACGGCGTTGATGAAATCGTTTCGGGACGCCTCGCGCGCAACGTCGCCTTCCGCGCCGACGGCGGCATGATGGTGCGGCCGTTCGCGCCGCTCGATCCGCTCGATCGCATTCCCTTCGCCGCGTGGGACCTGGTCAACCCGCGCGACTACTGGGTTCCGTTTGCGCGCCGTTATCCGTTCGCCCTGGCCCTGACCGGCGTCGGCTGCCCGCACGGCCAATGCGCTTTCTGCCATCAGGTCTCGTATTTCGGCGAAGCGCATCGTTCACACTCGGCGGGCTACGTGACCGAAGAGGCCGATCGGCTGCTCGCCCGCGGTTTGCGGGAAATTATCTACCGCGACCAGGTGTTCACCGCCCGGCGCGATATCGTCGAAGCGCTGTGCCGTCACCTGATCGCGCGCGGGCGGCCGCTGACCTTTCGCATTTCGACCCGGGTGGATCTGGTCGACCGCGACCTGCTCGCCTTGTTGGCTGCGGCCGGTTGCTACCAACTCTCGTTGGGGTTGGAGACGTTTTCCGACGCGGCGCTGGCCTGGTGCCGCAAAGGCGCAACCGTGGCCGACGGCGCGCGCGCGGTGGGTTGGGCCAAGGAAGCGGGACTCGAGGTCTCGGCCGGCATCATCGTGGGCCTGCCGGAAGACGAGCCGTTTTCCGTGCGGCGGATGTTGCGCCTGTTGCGCGAACGGCGCATCGATTTCCCGCAGTTCTTCGTGCTGACGCATCGCTACGATCGTCCGCGGCGCGCCTTTGTGCCGGTCCACGATCATCCGGCGGCGTTACGGGAACAGCAGCGACGCATGCGCCGCCTGGCGCTCGCCTTCTACCTCGATCCGCGCTACATCGCCCGCCAGGCCTGGCGTTTCGCCAAGGTCGAGGGTCTGCGGCGGCTGCCGAGGTTCGCGGCGGATTTTATCCGCTATTTCTGGTGAGCCGCGAGAAGGCGCCGACCGACGACTGGTCCGGGCGAGACCTTCCGCGGCTTGTCAAGAATGAAAGCGCGGCGCTATAATCCGAAAAAGAACAGAAAGGAAACGGCGATGAATTGGCGGCCATCTCCCAAACCGAAGCCCAAACCCTCCAACTAGCGGGTTGACGGAGTTCGGAATCGTCCCATCAGTTTAGACGAGCGCGACGCCTGCGGATCAAGCTCCAACTCGCGCCCGCCAACGCGGCCACGCCGGCCAGCGCCATCCGCCACGGAATGGTGCGCACCCGAAAAAGCAGACGAAAGATGACCGCCGGCCGCGCGTAAAAGGCGAGCGTCGCGCGGTGCTGTAGGTCGACCAGTTCGCGGGCCGTGAAACCCGGCGTCACATAGACCAATTGGCTGGGATCGGGATTAAAGGTGGTGAACCGCTGCCAGTCGCCGCGCCGCAATACGTTTTGCGCGATCAGCGTGTCGTAGATCGCCGAGCCGGGGAACGGCACGAACAGCGAAAATTTGGCGAAATCGAGCGGCAGGCGGCGAGCGAAGGCGATCGTCCGGCGGGCGCGTTGCGGGTTGTCGCCGGGCAGGCCGAGGATGAAAAAGCCGACGGTCTCCACCCCGGCCGCTCGCGCATTGCGGACCGCGTTCTCCGCTTGGGCGATGGTGAACTTCTTGCCCGCCGCGTCAATCACTTCCTGCGAGCCCGATTCCAAACCGAACATCACGCGACGCACGCCGGCCCGGCGTAACGCCGCCAGCAATTGCGGCGAAGCCACGTCGACGCGCATCTGCGTCAACAGCGCCGGCCGGCGGGGCAGGGCGGCATGCAGCAGGGCGTCGCAGAACTCCAACCCTTGTCGTTCCGTCACCGGGAAATATGCGTCGACGAAGGCGACCTGTCGCGCGCCGTGATCACCCACCAGCCGCCGCAACTCCTCGACGATCGAGGCATTCGCGCGACGGCGCAACGCGCCGCCGAAAAAACGCAACGAGCAGAACGAACAAGCGTAGGGACAGCCGCGCGAGCCGGAAATCGTCAGCAGCGGGCGCGCGATCGTGGCGAAGGGCAGTAGGCCGTAGCGCGCAATCGGCAGACCGCTCCAGTCGGGGAACGGCAGCGCGTCGAGATCGGCGATCAGCGGCCGCGGCGGATTGTGGCACACCCCGCCGTTGCGCCAACTCACGCCGAGAATTTCCTCGAGCTTTTTTTCGCCGCGCGACCAGGCGGCCAGGTCGAGAATCAGCTCGTCGCCCTCGCCCTGGCAAACCAGGTCGATGCCGCCCTCGGCGAGGAGTTCATCGGCGAACAGGGCGTGCAGGTTGCCCAGCGCCACGGTCACGTCGGGTCGGACCGCTTTGATCGCGCGCGCCAGGGCCAGCGTGTAATTCGCCGCCGGGGTGAGACACGACAGACCGACCACGTCGGGTCGCCGCGCCAGCACCGCGCGGGCGGCGTCGGCCGGGGAAAGTCGGGCCGCGAAGGCGTCGACGACGTCCACCGCCGTTCCGGCGCGGCGCAACGCCGCGGCCAGATAGGCCACGCCGATGGGCGGCATCGGCTCCATCAGGTGACGATAGGCGCCGAAGCCCGCTTTGAGGTCCATGAAGGGGTTGACGAGCACGAACTTCGGGCTCGCCTGATCACCGCCGGACGTAAGCATCACCGCCTTCGAACCTCCGGAATAAAGTCTAGAAGAGTCTCCCGGGTGTGTCAAACAAACACGCCTTGTCGCTCGACGAAACGGCCTCCGGCGGGCGTTTGACAGGGCGAAAGATACCTGGGTAAATCGACCTGGGCGAACCGCCGGCCGCCACCGACCGAGCATCGGTTCGGAGTCGTACCCCGCCGGCGCGCGATGGAGTTGAGGTGGGTCTGTTCGCACAGCGCGCCAAGATCTTCGCCAAGACCCTCACCGCCCGGCGGTTGGGTCGGCGCACGGTTGTCTCCGCGACGCTGTTGTTGACCAATCGCTGCAACATGAAATGCGCCTACTGTTTTGTCGATCAGACCCGCCCGCGGCGAGAACTCACCGAGCAGGAATGGCTGAGCCTGATCGACGAACTCGCGCGGCGCGGGGCGCAAGCCGTCTGCCTGATGGGCGGCGAGCCGTTGTTGGTTCCGTTTTTCGGCGCTTTGGTCGACCGCATCCGCGAGCGCGGGATGCTTTGCGAAGCCGTCAGCAACGGCCTGCTGGTCCCGCGCGAGATCGACCAGATCCGCAAACTCGATTCGCTGCTGATCAGTCTGGACGGCGCGCCGAAAGCCAACGATCGCTATCGTTGCAACGCGCAAGGCGAGGGGACCTATCGGCAAGTGATCGAGGCCATTGAAACGGCGCGCGCCGCCGGTGTGCCGACCCGCTTGAACGCGGTGCTGACGCGCGAGAGCGTCGCCGACATCGAGCACTTGCTCGATTTGGCTGATCGCCATGACCTGTTCGTGGCCTTCTCTCCGATCGGCGCCTTTCCGCGGCGGGACGGCATGTCGGCGGACGATTTTCTGCCCTCCGACGCCGCCACCCGGGAGGCGTTCGTCCGACTGAAAACGTTGAAACGAATGGGGCGCCGCGTGTTCAACTCGCTGCCGGCGCTCGAATACCTCCGCGACTATCCGGCGCCTTACCAGCAAATTATCTTGGCCGGCGATCCGGCGGCGGCCGGCTTCTCGCGCGACTTTTGCACCTTCGGACGAACGTTGTTGTACGTGGATGCAAACGGCGATTTCTATCCGTGCCCGGCTTTGTTCAACAGCGAATGGTTTCGGCCGAAGTCGATTCACGACGGTTTCGCCACGGCTTGGGAGCAGTTGGCTGCTCGCGAGTGCGTGACCTGCGCCTGCCCCGCGGTGTTTGATTGGAATTACGTCACCTCGCTCCGCGGTCTGGGACACAGTCTGTCGACGACCTGGCGGCAGATGCAGAGCCGGAAAACGCCGCGCGACTGAATCGTCGCGGCGAGCGCCGGACCGCCGCGCCGGCGGTACGTTGCATTGACCCTCGGTCGGCCGTGATGCAAAATCGCGGCAAATGCTTGCTCGACCCGCAACTCCGGCCGGTCGCCAATATCCCCGTCGGATATTGGCCGCGCGACATCAAAATCGATCGAGTACGCGGCTGGGTCTTCGTCGGCAATTACGTCGATGGGACGATCAGCGTGATCGACTTGAACGCCAAAAAGGTTCTGGCCACGCTGCGACCGGCGCGCGGTCCGGACGACCGGTCGTGGACACGCTCCTTGGTCATGCAGTTGTCCGGCCTTTTCGTCGACGACCACGAAAATTTATATGTCGCCGACGGCATGGGGATTTTCCGCATCGATGCGGCGCAGATCGATCAGTTGGTGAAACGGTGACCCCGCGCCGCCGCCGGAACGCGGCCTACGTGTCATACCACGCGGGCTTCCAAAGTTTCCCGACGGCGCCGAAGCCTTCGAATTTCTTTTCGCCTTTGAGCGAGAGATATGCATCACGCGCCAGCAGCTTCAGGACGGAGAACATCAGGTAGCGCTTGATGCGCCGGCGGATTTTGTGCGGCGAAAAGAGGCCGGCGAGGAAGCGCAGCGGCTGTTTGCGCACGAAGCGCAGTTGAATATACGCGGTGTAGTGGCTGATTTCCTCGGCGGTCATGTGCTCGCCGCGCAGGATCGGATGGAACATGTCATATAAGCCGAAGTCCGGTTCGGTGATCCACCCCTTCTGCAACGCCTCCTCGTACAGCGGCGTTCCGGGGAAGGGCATGAGCGGATGCATCTGGGTGAAATCGAGCTTCGCGCGGATCGTGTAATCGCTCAGCCGCATCATCGACGCCGGCGTTTCGCTGCGAATGCCGGTGATCCACGTCGCCATGCGGAACACCTGCGGGTATTTGCGTTTCAGCAGGTGGGAGGCTTGCATCAGCGCGTCGCCCGACAGCTTGGTTTTGCCGATCTCCGCCAGTTCTTCGTCCACCGGGCGCTCGCCGCCGATCAGCACGTGGCGCAGGCCGACCTTCACCATCTTGGACAGAATGCCCAGCTTCTCCTGCTCGAGCAGTTTGTCGGCGCGCACGAAGGCCCACCAGCCCAGACCCTTGTAGTTGCGCTTGAGCATCTGGTCGCAGAAATCGTTGAGCCAATCGTTGTCGAAATTCCACGTGCCCTCGACCCAGAACAGATAGCGAATGCCGTACTTGCCGTACAGCAGGTCGATGTCTTCGATCACGCGGTGCGCGCTGCGTTGGCGAATGGTGGGGATCAGCACGTGCCTGCCGTCCGGTCCGAGTACGTGCTCGCCTTCCATCGCCGACCACGAGCAATAGCTGCAATTGTACGGGCAGCCGCGGTTGCCCTGAATGGTGATCGTCTTCGGCCACATGACGCCGAACGGCGAATACTTGTTGATCGGCATCAGGTCGTACGCGGGCATGGGCAGCGTGTCGAGCGAGGCGATCAGCGGGCGCGGCGGCGTTTCCACGATTTGCTCGCCGTCGCGATAAGCGATGGATTGCACCTGGGAGATGTCGCCGCCTGCGCGCAACGTTTCCAGAAATTCGCGGGTCGTTTCTTCGCCCTCGTAACGCACGATGAAATCGAGTTGCGGGTATTTGCCGAGCGAGTAGCGCGGCATGTGGCTGTGAAAATGGCCGCCGCCCAGGGTGATGACGCTCGGCTTGACCTTCTTCGCCAACGCCGCCGCCTTCATGCCTTCGTGCATATAGATGACCATGTCGCCGACGCCGAAAACGTCCGGGTCGAAATCGGCGATCGCTTTTTCCAGCGACTTCCAGCCGACTTTGTCAGGCAGGCAATCGAGAATCTTGATCTCGACGCCCTTCATCTCGCGCCGCAGATACGCCGCCATCGCCGGCAGGCCCAGCGGCAGCAGGAAGTTGTCGGATTCGTTGACCAGCGGCCACAGATGCGCCGGCGGCCGGACCAGCATCAACTTGAATCGGTCACGCCCTTGAATCAGTGTAGCGACTCGCATGGTTGCCTCCGTGGTCATTGACTGGCGCGCGAAAAACGGGGCGGTCGATCCTTACCGACAGTTTTTTCCTGGTCCCCAGTTTAGCGTCGCTGCTCGGACCCACGCCACCGAACAGTCGCTTTCGCTGCCGCCGCAAAACGGCAAAAAACCAATATTCACGATGGAGAAAAATGTTCATCCGGTCAAGGCCGTGCCGTCGAAATGACCGAGCAAAGCTGGATCGCTTTGCGGCCAGAGGGGCGCTCTCCAGAAGTATCGATATTTTACTTTGCTGAACTTTCCTGGGCATTTCGACGCCTCCTTCCGAGAAATCGGCGCCATACAAAAACGGAAAGGAAGTATTGGATGTCCCGCCGGAGAGTGCCGCGCGTCAAACCGAGGCGAATCCTTTCGAAAATATATCGCGCGCGGAAATAGAAGCTGCGGTAAAACATCCGATAGGCATCAAACAACTCTTTTTCCGTCAGCGTCGGATGAACGTACGGAACCCCCGATTTCCGATGGAAAAAATAACGGCTCCAATCGTGGGAGATAATGCGTCCTTCCTGTTGCCACTGGTCGTACACCTCCAATCCCGGAAAAGGGCAAAAAATAGTAGCCACGGCGTAATCCAAGTTGAGATGATGAAGAAAGCGCCGGGTGGCTTTGACGCTCGATTTGTCTTCTCCGGGAAGACCGATGATCATCATCGCGCTGCATTCAATACCGTGCTTTCTAACCAAATCGACCGCCGTTCTGATTTCGCTCAGCGTCTGCTCTTTCCGGTTCCGATCCAACACCTCCTGGCTTCCGGATTCGATGCCAAACGCGATGCGATAACATCCGGCGGACTTCGCCAGCGCCAGGAACTCGTCATCGACGCGGTCGACCCGCAGACCGTTGGATAAGACCCACGGAAACCGGATTCGTTGGCCGACGATTTGACGGCAAATTTCCTTGGCCCGATCAAGGTCGAGACTGAAGTTGTCGTCCTGAAAATGAATTTCCTCGAAACCGAAACCGAGGACGCGGCGAATTTCCTCGACCACGCGCCCCGGGCTCTTGGGTCGCCAACGTCGCCCAAAGAGAATGTTGCTGGTGCAGAACGAACAGTGAAACGGGCAGCCGCGGCTGCTTTCAAAATACACGATTTTCCGAGAATTCCAGAGCGGCGCGAGTTGCCGAGAATAGCGGTCCAACTCGAAGGGTTGGTAATCGGGAAACGCCAGCGTGTCGAGGTCGTCGATCAGCGGCCGAGGTTCGCCGCGAACGGAGCCGTCTTCGCGGTGAGCGTAAACGCCCTTGATCGCCGAGAGGGACTGCCCATTCAGCACCTCGACGAAGGTCTGATCCCCCTCGCCGACGACCGCTGCATCAAACGCGCCCGTGTCCAAGACGTCTTTCGTCAAAATAGAAACATGCAGGCCGCCGATGTAGATGGGAACGTGAGCGGGGCAAATCGCGCGCGTTTTTCTTGCTAATTCAAGCGCCTGGGGAAAAGTGAAGGTGTAGGAAGTGATGCCGACCACATCAAACGGGGATTGGGAAAGAAGCATTTCCAGCGTCGTCGAAACGTCGCGTTCAATCCAGCTATCCAGAATGCCGATCTCGTGTCCGGCGGCCTTTGCCGCTCCCGCCAGGGTCGCGATCGTCAACGACGGAACCAGCGGCGAAGAAGCTAGTAGGTCGCCATAAATGTCGTATGACGATTTCGGATTGACGAGTAAAACGCGCACAGAAACACCTTAACGTACTTACTGGAATTCGGCGGAATCATCGGAAGCCACGATGACAGAGTGGATCCGAGACGATCCGCGCTTGGGGGTCTAACCCCAACTTCGCGGTCATCTTAATCCCCGCCGCGCCTCGTCGTAAAGGGATTTTTCACCTGGTGCGGCGGCGTCGCCGTTGGCGGGTAAGTTTTGCTGAATCTCCTGAGCCGAGTCGCACGAGCGCGCACTCTATACAACCTTGCCACTGACACGCTATGCTGCCCGCCGTCCGCGCGAAGCACGCGCCGAGGAGGTCGATCTGACCGCGTCCAAGCCCCGCTTTCTGCTGATGAAAGTGCATAACCAGCGGCGCATCCAGTTCAACCTGAGCGGCATCAATCCGATGTTGCCGCTGGGCATCGCGCTGCTGGGCGCGCAACTGGAGCGGGCGGGCGCGCCGGTCGAGCTGCTCGATTTGTCGTTGCCGGAACATCGGCGGATCGACCTGGCCCGCCACGTGGCCGAAGGCGGTTATCAGGTGGTGGGGCTGTCCGCCACGTTGTTTTCGCTGCCCGAAACATGCGAGCACGCGACGGCGATCAAGGCGCGCGCGCCCGAAACGATGATCGTGGTCGGAGGCCGGGCGACGGTCTTTTCGCCGGAGGCGCTGTTCCGGCATCTCCCGGCCGTCGACGCTTTTGCGTTCGGCGAAGGCGAGCAGGTGATCCTCGATCTGGCCGCGATGGTCGAACGCGGCGAGCATGCGGCGGCGATTCCCGGCGTCGCCTTCCGCGTGAACGGCGAGGTGCGCTTCACCCCGCCCGCCCCGCCGCTCGACATGGACACGCTGCCGCTGCCGGCGCGTCACTTGTTGCCGCGCGACCGCTACGGCATGCACCCGCCCTTCAACCGCTTTCCGCCGATTACGCTGATCGAGTCGGCCCGCGGTTGTCCGTATTCGTGCGCGTTCTGCATGTTGCCGCGCATCTACCGCTGCCGCAGCGTCGAGCACGTACTGACCGAAGTGCGCCAGGTGGTGCGCGACGAAGGCGTGCGCGAACTGCACTTCGTCGATCCCACCTTCACCGCCGACCGTGAGCGGACTCTCCGTCTGGCGGCCGCGCTGGCGCCGCTGGGTTTGCGCTTCACCTGCAAGTCGCGGTTGGACTGCGTGGACGATGAACTGCTCGCCGCCCTGCGCCGCGCCGGTTGCTATCTGATCAGCATCGGCGTGGAAACCTTCGAAGCCGGGGTCATGACCTATCTGAACAAAGAGATGGACGCCGCCACCGTGCCCGCGCGATTGCGCCAGGTCAAAACGCACGGCCTCGAGGTGTTGGCCTACATGTTGTTGGGAACGCCGGGCGAAACCACGGACGGCGTGGTGCGCGCGGTGCGCGGCCTGTTGCGCGCGGGAGTGGACTTCGCGCTGTTCTCCGATCTGTTTCCCGATCCGGAAACCGAACTCACGCGCCGGGCGATGCAGCAGGGGCATTTGTCCGCCGCCGACGTCGAGGCGTATTACTTTCATCGTACGCCGCTGCCCGATCGCGGATCGCTCGCCGGGCTGCCGCTTCGCCAACTCAAGCGCTGGGTGCTGATGTCGTTTTTGATGTTCTACCTATCGCCGCGAACGCTCGTCCGCCTGTTGCGCAAGGCCAGCACCTGGCGCCAATTCCGCCGCTCCGCCGCGGCCGGGTTGCAACTGCTGACCGACATGTTCTGGAAACGACGCATCTACGAACGGTGATCGCGATCGCCTATCGATAGAGCGCTGTGCTTTGGTCGGCCGCCGCGACGGTCCAGCGAAAGAGAAAATAAAACGGGTCCCAGCGGCGAAAGAACGCGAGCGGCTCATCGCCGCGCAGGCGAATCAGATCGATCCCGTACAGCCCGCGGTGCGGCGTTTGCCACAGGCGGTTCCGCGATTCGTCGACCGCGAGCCAGCGCGTCCAGGCCGGCGCGGTTACGCGGTCGATCAGCGCGTAGTCTTCCAGCGAACGGATTTCGATGAGCGGCGTGACGCAGCCGAGGTACAAAAGTTTCGATTGCTGGCTCAACGCCGGCGCCCGCACCCCGGGCAGCGCGGCGACGCGGGCGATCTGCCGGTACGTACCGGCGTCGACCACCAACAAAACGCCGGGCACGGGCAGCGGCAGAATGAGCCGCCCGCGGACATCATCCAGCAGAAGGCGGTCGGGGACTTGCGGCAGGTTCAGGCGGCGCACCACCCGCCGCGCGTCGATATCCCACGCGATCAACTGCTTGCGCCAGGACACGGCATGAATCAGACGGCGTTGCGGATCGATCACCGCGTCGGAAATGGCCGGGCAGGCGTCGGCGAGGTCGGCCAGGATGCGGTCGCCCGCGCGATTCAGCAGCAGCGTGTAGTTGAGAAAGTCGAAAGCCAGCAACGCGCCGGTTCGCGGATCGACCTGCGTGCGCGCCGCCGCGACGCACGGAATCCGGCCGGGGCGCGGCGTGTACGGATTGAGATGGCGAATCTTGCGCTTGAGCCGCAGATCGGCGAGGTCGAGAACGTAGGTGTAACCGCCTTCGACGTCGACGTAGTAGAGCTCGCGCCGCGGCAGGTCGACGCCGAATCCCTGCAGGTTGGCCGCCAGCGGACTGATCGTCGTCGAGGCGACATTGCGGTCGGACGCGGGATCGAATTTGCGCAGCCAGTTCGGGCCCCCGGTCACGATCGCGGCGCCGTCGCGCGGATCGACGCTCACCTGATAAAAAGTTCCGCCGCCGGGGACGAGATGAAACGCCGGCGACAACCGCCAAGGCCGATCGGGCGGGCGGATGTCCGCCAGCGCCCAGGGCAAAAGTTGAGTCAGCGCGAGCAGGCTCCAGGGCAAGATCACCATCGCGGCCGGCGCCCCGCCGCGTCGTTGACGATAGACGCGCCAGACCAGCAGCGGCGCCAACAAGTCGGCGACGCCGACGGCCAGCGCCACGCCGCGCGAGATCCAGGCGCGTGCTTTCTCCGCGACCTCGTAAAAAAATACCGCCAGCAGATTGAAGAGGAGATACCAGGCGGCGATCCGGTAGCCGACCGGCAGCGGCGGTTTGCGGTAGTCGACCATGGCCAACAACAACGGCGCGACGCCCAACAAAACCGTCAGTGCGGCCAGGCCGAGCAGCGGCGGCGCGGCGATCCACCAGGGACGGCGCGGCGATTTGCGGGCCGCCCACCAGGTGATCGGCAGCAGCAGCAGGACGATCAGCAGCGCGTAAAACAAATCATGAAAGACATCCAGCCGGCCCACGAACCAGGCGAGCTTCGTCGGGTCATGCACCAGCACGTCGATCTTTTTGTAACCGCACACGAAGCCGACGCCGCCCAGCAGCAGCGCGGAGAGCGCGAAGCGAAGCAGATAGAAAACGATCGCCACTCGGCCTCTCGGTGCGTTACGATCCGACGTAGATGGCTCATTATAGTTCGTCGACTTTTGAACGGAAACGTGTTTCCCGAAAGATAAGGAACGCGGCGATATTCTCGTCGAGCTTCTGGCTTCGGTCGCCGGCGAAGACAGGAAGACCACTCAACTGTTTTTATGCAAAAGGGCGGCCGGCCGCCCTTCCGTGTTGATCGATCATGTCACGCGCCACATAGTGTGAAAAGCGGGAAAAAGCGTCAAGAGGCGGGAAAACGCGGGATATTGCCTACGCTTACGCCACCAAACCAACCCGCCAGCCAAAGTGCCCCGCGTGAAAAAAAACAGCCACAAAACGGCACCCTTCGTCAAATAGGATGAAAAAACCAAAGAGCAGCGAAGAGGGCGTTAGTAAGCGACTAGCACCACGTTCTCCGACCGCCTCAATGGTGCTTTCTCCTTTTAGGCGTTTGCTCGTCCGGTTCAGTCGGCGGAGCGATTCTCAACCGCACTTCGGCAGCGGCTTCGTTCAACGCGAGAATGGTCTTGTCGCGTGCATCATATAACCAGATCATTTGTTCTTCGTTGCCTAGAAATGTCCACGAAAAGGTAGCGACCCATTTTTTGTCGGGCCGTTGTACTACATTCCAACCATTGATCTCCAGCGCCTTCCCTTCCGCCTCATTGAAAATCTTGGCGAAAACGAAGTAGTCGCGCAGCGACCGGAGCTGGTGTCCCTTATAGGTAGCTTCCGCGTTGAGGAGCGTTTTAACTACCTCGCGGCGGTCAACCTCCAAATTGCCCGCGACTTGTGACTCCGATAATTGATTCGGAGAATGCGTTTCGGGAGTATAGTTTGTTGACTCATTATAGATGACGGCGACGAAAATAACGATCATCACTCCTAATATAAAGAGTCCTATTAACAAAGGTTTCTTTGACGACTCAATTGAAGTCTTCGGCGAGCGCGTCAACGGATCGTTCATGATCCCTCCTTTTTAGAATCTCAACTCATCCTGCTCCATGACCATACGACTTTGCCGACCACCGCGTCAACGATTTCATCGTCGCGGAACACCAGCGTCTCGGGCGATTGTGGGTTGTCGGGGCGCGCGATCCATAGGCCGCCCTCGGCCGTCGTGAGGCGTTTCACGGTCACGCCGCCGTCGCGCCGCAGGGCCACGACTTTGCCGACCAGCCGGCGCGGATCGCGCTGCGCCCGGTCGACGGCCACAATGCCGCCGTCGTGAATCGTCGACTCCATCGACGTGCCCACGACGCGCACGCAAATCGTCTCGGCCGGGTGTGGGCACCAATCGCGCTGGTAGATCGACGGAATGTAGTCTTCTATTTCGCGCTCGTGAACCGCCGCTCCGGGGCCCGCCGCGACCTCTCCCGAAACGAGTGGCAGCAAAAAATATGCGCCCGGCTCCAACCGCCGCGCCTTCACCGCCGCGTCGGCCGCGCCGTAAAACTTGACTTCGGTTGTTCCCGGACGCGCGGCCATCATTTCGCCTTCACCGCGTTCCAACCACGCCCGGGAAATGCCGTGAACATGCTCGACGGCTAGGAAAAACAACCCCGAAACTCCACTTTTCCCACCAACGACGGCGCTAATAAATGCCTGAGTAAGCGAGAGTTTTTCGGCAAATTCTTGTTGCGTTAAATCTAAAGATTTCATCGCCTCCCGGAGACGCACTGCGACCGATAACAAATTACTTGTTTTTTTGCTTGACATTCACAAACCACTTGTATTACGTTGTCTCGCATGTTTGACACGCGCCAACGAACTCACCAGGAAAAGGCCCTTTCGATCCTCCTCATTCAGCGTGGAATCAGCAAAGCGGAACTGGCGCGCCGCCTCGGCGTGACGCGCAGCACGGTCTGCGGCGTTCTTTCCGGCCTACGTAAATCGTCTCGCGTCATTCACTTCACCGCAAAGACCCTCGGCCTCACGGTCGAGGAATTCGTCAACAACTACTTACCAGACAAGGCGGCATAAATGAAAACAGCAGCCAACGACAACCTCATTAGTCGCGCCAACTCTATCGCTCGGGCCTGGGTCGCTTCTTCCGGCTCAACGGAACGACGGGCCCGCCCGACGCAGGTCCGCTGGGTTCCATCTCGTCGGGGAACGGGATCGGCGGGAAAATCGGGTTCGGGCTGTCCCGCAGGTTCGAAATGAATTTGTCGATGTCGCCGCGCTTCGCCATTTCGAGAGCTACCAGCTCCTTGAACTTGCGGCTCTCGAAATGCTTGTTGAAGAAAATGGCGACGGCCGTCAGCCCCACCAGAATGCCGCACTGCATTTGTTTTTCGCCGTCCGGGTCGCACAGCGCGTTGAATAGGTGCGCGCCATCGAGGATCTCGGCGTCCATCTGGAACAAGCAATCTTCGCGGCAATCAGCCTTACCGATCAACGGGCAATACCTCATCGCGGCGTCCTCCTCTGTTTCTGTCCCGGTTTTATCGCCTTACGCGGGAATTGGCAATGTCTAAGACTCAGAAAAATATAGACCAGCGGGCCTTTTCCTTCCTGCCGCTGGTCGATGTGTGGGCGCTGAAAAAGGCGCTGTCGGCCGCGGTGAAAGCGTGCCCGTGGTCGGTCGAGCAGATCGCCGACCGCGTGAGCGCGTTTCTCGGCAAGCGCGTTTCGCCCGCCGCGATTGACGCCTGGAAGGCGCCGAGCAAGCCCGACCACTGGCCGAACTACGCGCAACTCGCCGCGTTCATTTACGCGACGGGCCGGCCCGAGCCGGCCGACGCGCTGCTGGCCGCGACGGGCCTGCGCGTCATCGGGACGGCCGACGCCGAACTGTTGGAGATCGCCAAGCTGCAAGAGGCGCGGCAGGCCATCGACGAAAAACTCGCGCAACGCATCACCGCGCGGAAGGCGGGCGGCCGATGACTGTCTCCGACATCAACCCAGGCTTAGGGGCGGCCGGCCGGGAGAATCCAGCCGAGTTATTACCAGCAGTGCCGGCCCCTGTTTTGTCCCAGTCGAACCCCTCAACTGGGACATTAACTAGGACACTTGAACAACGATTTGAAAACACAAACGAATTTCTGGTCGACCAAAATGATATGTCCCAGTTGTCAGGCTGGCATTATAAGAAGGTTCAACGTTTCTTCGCTGTACAAAAGTCTTTCCAAATAACCAGGAAAGTGAACGGCTGGGACAAATACTATTTGCCCGTCCACGCGCTGCCGTCCGAACTCCAGGAAAAAGCCATCGCCTATCTGCAAGGCGTCGGCGAGTTGACCGACCGGAACGCGGCGCGCGATGCGCGCTGGGCGGCCGAGCATCCAGACAAGTCGGCCGAGGCTTTGCGGCGCAAAGACATCGTGCTCGCGTGGCAAACCGCGATCGCCAAAAACGACAAAGCGCCCGAACCGTTGTCCAAGACCGACCTCAGCAATTCCTTCGCGCGATCGCGCGACATTTCGCCGACGACTTTGTGGCGATGGGTGCGGGATTTTAGCGAGCGCAATCTGCTTGAGGACCTGGCGCTCGGCTACGGTGCGCGGCGCGGCCATCGCACGATCGACGAAGACCGCTGGAACGAAGTGCTCGACCACTACCTCGATCGCAAACACGCGCACCGCACGAAGGACATGTCGGCCGAGTACTACAAGAAGCGCTGCGAGCAACTCGGCGAGAAGCACGTCAGCAAATCGACGGTGTGCCGGATGCTCGACACGCCGGAAATCGACATTCTCAAGTACGCCTGCATCCACGGAATGCGCAAAGCGATGGACCTCTACGGCCCGTACATCACCCGCACCCGCACCGAAGCGTGGCCGAACATGGCGTGGATCGGCGATCACTACAACATGGACGTGCGCGTCATCGCGCCCGACGGCAAGCGCCTCATCACCGGTTGGTTTACGGGCTGGTACGACTACCGGACAACTCTTTTTGTCGGCTATCACCCCGGCGAAACGCCGAGCAGCGAGACGATTCAACTCGCGCTCCTCAAGGGCATCGAACGCTTCGGTTGCCCGGACATCGCCAACGTCGACAACGGCAAAGATTATCTGTCGGAACTCATCGCCTCGCTGATGCAAGGCATTCTGGGCATCAAGGTCATCCACTCCATCGTGAAGAACGCGAAGGCCAAGGTTATCGAGCGCGCGTTCGGGCTCTGGGCCGGCCGTTTCTGCCCGGCGATTCTCGGTCACCGCGGCCGGGGCAAAGACGCCCGTCCTGACGAGCTCGCCGCCCTCGAAAAGAAAACGAAGGACGCGATCAAGGCCGGCGAGCCGCTGGGCCTCGAACACGGCACGCTGATGCGCTGGGACGAGTTCGTTCCGCTCATCGATCACTTCGTGCATTGGTGGAACACCCGCGAAGGCTCGCAGGCCGAGGGCCTCGACGGCCTCTCACCGAAACAAGTCTGGGAGTCGTACGACAACCCGATCCGCACCGTCGATCGCGAGGCGTTGTGGATGCTCTGGTTGCCGGTCGAGAAAGCGACCGTCCGCAAGTGCCAGGTCAAGTTGATGAAGGGCGTGTACTTCCGCGAGCCGGTCGGGCTGGCGAAGTGGGACGGCCGCACGGTGCGACTGCGCTATCACCCGGAATGGCTCGACAAGGTTTACGTTCACGAGCCCGAGACGGACCGGCTGATCTGCGTCGCGCCGCGCTTCTATGCCGTGCCCGGCTACGTCCCGTTGATGTCCGAGAAGGCCAACGAGGAACTGGCCGAAGCCAAGAGAGATTTCAAGAAAGCCGTCGGCCTGCAGGACCTCGCCAAGCGCAAAATCCGCGATCTGACCTTCGCCGAAAGCGCGGGGATCCCCGAGCGCGCCGATCTGCCGCCGCAGCCGGACGCTTCGAGCCATCCGACCGTGCCGCAGATTCTCTCCGTCAGCCAAGCCGCGCGCGACGCGCAAGCGCAGAGCCTGCGGCTCGTCGCCAACGCGCCGCCGGCGGCGTACAACTTCGGCGCGTCCAATCCGATCAACGAAATTTATGCCGAGCCCGCGCCGCCGAAAAAGAAATGGGATCGCGGCTCGATTGCCGACATCGCCACCAATACCACCCGAAGCAAGGAGGAAGA
>PMZC01000237.1 GCA_003170555.1 Deltaproteobacteria bacterium | reverse complement strand
CTGCCCGCGGCCGAGTCGTTCCGGTTGCATCAGCACATATACCGCATCGAACTGAAAAACTTTGAGCGGACTCTGGGCGGACTGACCGAAATGCTCGAAGTGGGGAATTTGCTGTCTCAACCGGTCCGCGAACTATCGCTGGGNNTCCTCGACGAACCCACCATCGGCCTGGACGTGGTCGCGCAGCACAACATCCAAACGTTTCTGCGCGAGTACCAGAAGGAGCGGCAAGTGCCCATCCTGCTGACGAGCCACTACATGAAAGACGTGGCGGCGCTCTGCCGGCGGGTGGTGATCATTGCCTTGGGAAGGATCATTTACGATGGCTCGCTTGGGGGCATCATCGACCGTTTTAGCAGCCATAAAGTCATCTCTTTAGAACTCGCTAACGGCGAAATGCCAACGGGCTTTGAGCGATATGGAGAAGTGCTGTCCATAGAGCCGCCGAAAATCAAGTTGCGAGTTGCCCGCGCATTGGTGCCCGAGGTTCTTGGGCATATTCTTGCCGCCCATGCGGTGGCAGACGTGAGCGTGGAGGATCCGCCCTTGGAAGAAGTAATAGCTGAAATGTTTTTAGCAAGCAAGGAATGAGGGGAGTTGGTGGTATATGGTAGGTGGTAGATGGTATATGGTAGATGGTAGATGGTAGATGGATATAGCAAAGCCGGGCCGTGTCGGCCCGGTCGAACCTTGAATCCGCCTGACCAACACGGTCCGACACTGTTTTTTGTATAAAATACAATGCCGCAATAGGAATTCATCCATGCCCGAATATTTTAACCTTAGCTTTTGGCAAGTCGCCATCGCCACGTCGTTGATCTTGATTAGCTGTGCGATTTCGCTGGCACTGCAATTAGGCTTGGGAAAGCGCCTGTTAGTGGCCTCGATTCGCACCGTGGTGCAATTGTTATTAGTCGGGTTGATACTGGAATGGGTTTTCACCCCTGGTCGAGAGTGGTATATAGTCCTATCGATCATCGCTTTAATGACACTCATCGCCGGAATTTCATCCGTTAGTCGCACCGAACGCCGCTATAAAGGCATCTGGTCCGACAGCGTCATTTCCATGTGGGCGAGTTCCTGGCTAGTGGGAGCCGTGGCCCTGATGGCGGTGATTCAAGTTCAACAACGCGGACACCCCTGGTATGATCCCCAATATTCCATTCCGCTCTTGGGCATGATCCTGGGCAATACGCTTAACGGCATTTCCCTGGGCCTGGACCGTTTCGGCGATGAATTGGCCACCAAACGCGAACAGGTCGAAACCCTGCTGGCCCTAGGCGCCACGCGCTGGGAGGCAGCCCGGGCTGCGATTCAAACTGCTGTGCGCACCGGAATGATTCCCACCATCAACACCATGATGGTCGTGGGCATAGTCAGTCTGCCCGGCATGATGACCGGCCAGATCATCGCCGGCGTCGACCCGGTGCTCGCCGTGCGCTACCAGATCGTCATCTTCTACCTGCTCACCGCCGTGACCGCGCTGGCCACCATCGGCGGCACGCTGCTGCTCGTGCGCCGCTATTTCACCGCCGCGCATCAGTTGAAAATGGGGTAGAATCTCCGCGCTGGTTTGACAGTTTGAAAAGCGCCGTGTGAGAATGCGGCCGGAATCAAGCACGGAAGCATTTCACAATGCCGAACCTTTTAAAACCCGTTCTGTTATCAGAACTCAAGAAGCGTTATGGATTGCTACGAAAACTTCCCGGAAGCGAATCCCTGTATGAGATCGGAGATCGCGCGGCTAGAATCTATATCCGCTATTCAAAAGTCCATAAGCGGCATGAAGCCTTTTACGGACTTCGACGGGAAGACCTTCGGCAGTTAGATGGACTCCCGTCCGTTATTTGCTTCCTCTGGGACGGCCAAGCGGAGCCCTTGTTTGTTCCTATGGCGGATTACGAAGAGGTCTTTCAATCCTGCACACCGGCCAAGGATGGACAATACAAAGCGATGATCTTCCCGCAGGACGAGGGGACCGAAATCTACTTCCCGAAGGCGGGGCGTTTCAACGTCGAAGGCAACTTCGGTTATGGTGTTTTGGATAATCTCGTGGAAGCGGCAAAACTCAAGGAAGTTCCCGACCTGTCACACCCGCAAGTCCAGACCCTACTTGGGGCTGTCGGAGCAAGCAAGGGTTATGACATTTGGATACCAGCGAAGGATAGGTATAGCCTAGATTGGGGTATCGCGCGAAAGTTCGATTGTCGGGAAAGACTCCCAGACGCGTTCGATTCCGTAAAGCCCATCTTGCAGGAAATAGACGTCATCTGGATTCGGCGGGGAGCAAGCGAACTTGGCGCGCTTTTCGAGGTTGAGCATTCGACACCCGTATACTCTGGGCTCCTTAGATTCAATGATGTTCTCTTGACCGCGCCGAGGAGTGTCTCGCGGTTCACGGTCGTTTCTAATGATGCACGGCGTTCGCTCTTCGTACGGCAGTTGAATCGCCCGACTTTCCGAACAAGCGGTTTGAGCGAGCTATGCACTTTTTTGCAATATATGGATGTATTCGGATGGCATCGTAGAATCACGGAAGGAATCGACAAGGTGCAAAGATGAATACCAGGAATCTAAGACGTGTTTGGGTAGTGGTGCACGTGCAAAGTGGCATCCCGGTTGGGGCGGAGGTCTTCCAGGACAAGGCCGAAGCGGTAAAGCTGGAGCGGCGGTTGAACCGGGAAATTCGTGAGGAATATGACGCGGTCGGGCTGTTTGAGACGAAGGTTAATTCTGCACCAAGCTGACGATTCTCTACAATCTCGACTATGTTAAACACGGAAGCGAGATCGTTCCCGTCAAAGAGCCTGTACGTGGAGGACTGGTCGGATGCCAACTCACCAGACACCGGCTGAAAACTTCGTAAACTCGATTGGTGGCAAATTCGGCGCGATACTCGCCGATCCACCGTGGCGTTTTGCGAATCGAACGGGAAAGATGGCGCCGGAGCATCGGCGCTTGTCCCGTTACACGACCTTGACCGTCGAGGAAATCGCCGCGCTTCCGGTCGCTGGAGCCGTCGACCAAAAAAGCCACCTATATCTCTGGGTTCCTAACGCGCTGCTTGCGGAAGGCCTGGCGGTCATGAAGGCTTGGGGCTTTGAATACAAGACGAACATCGTCTGGCACAAGATTCGAAAGGACGGCGGGCCGGACGGCCGCGGCGTCGGCTTCTATTTCCGCAATACGACGGAGCTGGTGCTGTTCGGCATTCGCGGCGGCCTACGCACGCTCGCGCCGGGACGCCGCCAGGTGAATATCATGCGGACCGAGAAGCGAGAACACTCGCGCAAACCCGACGAACTCTATCAAATCATCGAAGCGTGCAGCCCCGGCCCTTATCTTGAGCTATTTGCGCGCGGTCAACGCCAGAATTGGACGCAATGGGGAAATCAGGTCGAAGACTACGAACCGGATTGGCCGACCTATGCCAACCATTCGCGGTCGGAAAGTCGCGCCGGATCGACCGGCGATCTATTCACGCCATCGCTTGGCGCCCGCTCACGAGATAACGACTAGCGCAATACTACTCCCGCGGCTTCGTGACGCCGCGATCGGTCAGGCGGTAGAACACGCGGTCGTACAAGCGATACATTCGGTCGAGTTGATACCGATCGCCGGGGCCGAACGGAACGCCGGGGACGATACCTTTCTGTTCGGCGTTCGCCGGCAGCATGACGTAGCACGGGCATCGCTCGCTCGCCATTTCGTCGCCGCTCATGATTTGCACGAGACGCGCGTTGTTGACCGACTGTTGCCGGTAGTAGTCCGCCAGGAGGTAGGTGCGATTGAACTGGGCGCCGGCCTCGAGCGAAGGCGTCATCACCAATTCACAACGGATCTGCTGCTGGAGACGAAACACCTGCGCGGGCGGCACGTCCGGCACGCCCGGCCGCAGGATCGGATCGAAATGCGGCATCTGCGGCAAATCCGCGCGGCCGAGCAGCGCCGCCGTCGCGAGCACCGCCGCCAGTCCGATCGCCCGGCCCAGCGCGGCTCGCCGGCCGACCATGAGTCCGACCAACGCGCACACGCCCGCGCTGAAGAAAATCGCCAGCACCGGCTCGAAGATCAGGAAGAACCGGTCGTCCACCACTCCCTCGGTCGAATACCAGCCGACGCCCAGGAAGTAGATGGCCAACGGAATCAGCGGGGCGATCGCCAACCGGCGATATCGCGGCCGCAGCAGCAACGCGACCGCGGCGACCAGGCCCAGCAGCAGCGGAAGGCGTCCGACCAATTGCGCCACGAGTTTCAGACTGAAATGGTAACGCGCCAGCAGCGGGGCCAGCATGGCGCCGAGGCCGGTGCGGCCGGCCACCACGCTGGCCAGCTCTGCGCGGCGGCTGATGAGCGCCGTCCATCCGAGCGCGTCCGATACGTCCGTCGCGAAGTACTTCGTTGCGATCGCGAGGTAAACCGCGAACGCCGCCAGCACGCCGACGATGAATCCGGGCAAAATCAAGAACCGCTTGCCGTCTTTCGCGCGGGGCAGGAACAACAGCGCCACGGCCAGGCCGGCGACGAAAAAGTAAAATTGATCGCGCACCAGGCACGCCAGCACGCCGCACGCGCCGGCCAGCAGCGGCCGCGGCCAGGGCCAGTCGCGGCGCAGCGCGCCGAGCGCATAATGCAGCGCGAGAAAAGCGAAGAACGCGGCGGTGAGGTCGGTGCACGCCAGCGTCCCGTAGTAGAACACGCTCGCGTTCGCGCCCGCCAGCACGGCGGCGCCGCCGGCGATGACCCGCGAGCCGGTGTGCGCCAGGCCCGCCAGATAGATCAGGCCGATCAGCAACCCGCCGAAAAACAAGCTGACCAGTTTGCCGGCGAGATAGGTCGGTTCGATCCACTCGGCGACGAGCGCGGTGAAGGTCGGGTACAGCACGCCGACGGTCGAATGCGGATGCTGCAGTTTGCCGCACAACAACTGGCCGGCGGTGGTGTAATGCCGGTCCGCCTCGCAACCCTGCACCGGCGGATACGGCCCGGGGCGCCGCGCGTGAAAGACGAGCACGCTCGTCGCGAACACGACGGCCAACAACCCGGCGATACACCAGTCCGTCGCTCGTCTCAACACCCGACTCCGCTTTCGCCCACTACTTCGCCCGTTTTCGGCGCGTCCGGACCATCTTCGCCGCCATCTCCGGCGGTCCCGATCGCGCAAGCAAAACCGTAACCAACGCATTGAGGCTGACGCCTTCTTCGTCGGCGCGGCGAGCGAGGTCGCGATGCAGTTCCTTCGGCACGCGGATATTGAAGTGACCGCTGAACGCGCTCTTCGGCCGCGGCGGCGGCAAGTTCCGCTCGCGGTATTCCTCGACCATCAGCGCGATGGCCTCCTGCGCGTTGCGCACGGCCTCGGCCGCGGTCGCGCCGCCGGTGAAGATGGTGGGGAAATCCGGCACACGAGCATAGAAACCGCCCTGCTCGTTGGGCACGACGTCGACCTCATAGAAGGTGGCCGGTTTTCGACCGCGGCTATTCTTCATCGTCGTTCTCCTTTTCTTCCAACAGGGCGATCACCTTTTTCACGTCGACCACCGAGCAAAAGGTTTGCCCGCCGTGCGGCCGAACCACCAGCATCGACGGCCCCGGACCACCCGGGCGAAAAACGTGGTGACTGCCCTGGGCGCGAACCTCGCGGTAGCCGAGGTCGCGCAACGCGCGGACCAGATCGCTGAACCGAACGCTGCGCGGGTTCACCGCCAGCTTCCGCTTTAGTTTCTCCAAGCTGCCCATGGGAATTTGTAACCATATATGGTTACAGATGTCAAGGGCCGGCGGTGAGGTGCGGATATCTCCGCGTCAACACGCGGCGGATCGCAAATAGGCAGTCGACGACGGCGGCGACAATCTCTAAGATGGCGGCGGTTCTGCTTCGACCGCGTATTCATCCAAGGGATTACAAATGAAGATCGCATTTTTTCTGACGCCCAAGGCCGAAGTCGCCTGGGTGTCGACCACCGCCACCGTCCGCCAGGCGCTGGAGCGCATGGAGCACCACCGTTATACGGCGGTGCCGGTGCTCACGCCCGACGGGCATTACGACAGCACGCTGACCGAGGGCGATTTGCTCTGGTACATCAAAAACCATCCGGAAGTGAGTTTCAAAGACACCGAGCACCTGCGGCTCGCCGACGTGCCGCGGCGGCTGGCCTGCCGCCCCATCGACATCAACGCCGAAATCGAGGCGCTGTTCACGCTCGCGCTCGACCAGAACTTCGTCCCCGTTGTCGACGACCGGCAGGTGTTCATCGGCATCGTGCGCCGCAAATCCATTCTTTCGTTTTTCGCCGAAAAGATTTCGTGGGGCATCAATAAAAACGGCGAGGATCAGCCGCCGCCGCGGCCCGTCACTCCACGCTCGCCAGTTTGATCGCCAGCAGACGCTGAACAATTTCGACTTGCGCGGGGCCCGTCACTTCGATCCGCACCGGACGGCCTTCGGCGTAGGTCTTCGCGTTCTCGATTTCGCGGATGATCGCCGGCGGCAGATCGCTCGCGCGCGCCGCGGCGACGGCCTGCTCGTTGAGCGCCAGCGCCGCCAGAAAACCGCCCGGTTTCGGAATCAAATACAACGCCGCGCGCTTGCGGTACGTCGCCTTCAGTTGCCAGCCGTGCTTCGCGCCGTAGAACTTCCACTCGCGCTCGACCGCGTCGCCCCGCTCGTCGAGCCGCGCGACGATCGCATCCCACAGCCGCTTCGCCTGGCCCAACGCCGCCGCCAGACTCGCCTCGTCGGGCGGCTTCGATTTGTCGACCAAACTGCTGCCAGCCATGGAAACCTCCGGCGCGAGGATAGCATTTTGGGGGTCGGGGTTGGGCGGGTTGAGAGTTGGGTGGGACTGGGTGGCACTGGCACGCCCTGCTTGCCAGTGCTTCTTCGACTAACGTATCTCACGCTTGTTGGGTGGCACTGGCACGCCCTGCTTGCCAGTGCTATCGCCGCCTACGCAATCTGCGACAAATCGACATCAAGCAAATTCATTTCGTCGTTGGTCGCGTAGAATCCCGCACTCGGAGTTAGGCGGCCTCAAGCACTGGCAAACTTCGCAGGGCTTCGTGTGCCAG
>PMZC01000377.1 GCA_003170555.1 Deltaproteobacteria bacterium | reverse complement strand
TTTCACAACCCTCCATCGAAAGTGTCGCCGACAATGCGGGAGAGTAACAGACCGCGATTAGACGCCGGGGCGAACCACGTTCACGATGCGCGAAAGTCGTCGCGGAGGATCTGGGCGCGGTCGCCCTTCATCAGATTGTTGAACGTCGCCGAGTCCACTCGCTTGCCTATTCGCGCCCGGTCGCTCGGCGTATCGACACCCGTCGCACAAACTTACTCTTGCGATGTGGCGCGGTTGTGTTACCTTTCTAATATCGTGTCCACCAGGGAGTCGTAGCATGCCAAAAGGGAAAATTCCCAAAGAGAAGATTATCGCGGATGTGCTGATTTTCGCGGTGCACAAAGAGGAAAGCGCCATTCGCTTTTACTCGCGCCTGGCCGAGCAGATTCAGGATGCGGAAGCGACGCTGGTGTTCCTGAATCTCGCGCGCGACGAAGGCATCCATCGACAGACCCTCGAGCAGTGGTGGAGAAACCAATTCAACAAACCCTTCCCGTTCGACATCAACATGGTGGACGAGCGCAAGGCGGAGATCGACAGCCAGGCCGGCGCGCTCGCTGCGCTGGACCTCGCGCTTGAAGCCGAAGAGGCCTCGGCCAAGCACTACGTCGCGCTGGCCAAACTGACCAAGGACAAGAAACTGGCCAAGCTGTGTACGCGCCTGGCCGATGAAGAGTGGGGTCACTTCGAAACGATCAACGCGGAAAAGAACGCCATCATCGAATCGTTCTACTGGTTCGACGTCGATCATAGCGCCTATCTCGAAGACTAGCGGAGGAATGGATGCCCAAGCTGTACGCGGGCCTGACGATTCTTGAAATCCTGGGCATCGCCGTCAAGAAAGAAATCGAAGCGGCCGAATTCTATGACGGTCTGGCGAGCCGGATCGCCAACCCGATCATCAAAGATCGTTTTCTCCAACTCGCGAAGGACGAACGCAAACACCACGCGCTGCTGCAGCACGAATATCAGCGCCTGACCGGCGAATCCAAACCGTTGCTGCCCAAAGCCGACCCGGTTTCCCGCGCTGAATTCAACGTGCAATCGGCGACCATCGAAGAAGCGTTGCTCTACGCCATTCAAACCGAGCGCGCCGCGCAGAAGTTATATGGGGTGGCGGCGAAAGCCAGCACCGATCCGCGCGGTCAACAAATGCTCGAGTACCTGGTCGAGTTTGAAAAAGCGCACGAGCACCAGCTCAAAACCGAACTGGAGTTCTACCGGAAATCGCCGCTGTGGTTCGACGAGACCGAAGATTTCATTCACGTCGGTCCTTGATGCGCAGCCGCGGCGGGGGAGATGGGAGCCTTGCCCAAGCAACTGAAAAAGTGGCCGTGCTCGGATTGTCGCGTGTGCCAATGGTGCAGCGACGCCCGGTGCGCGGCATGCCTGGGCGAGGTTCGTCCTCCCAAACTCAGCATGGCCGAACAGATCGCGCTGTATGACCGTTTGAATCGACCCGCGGGGCGAAGAAACTGCGGCCGGACCGGCCGGGATTGTCGCCGGCGCCGGGGCAGCGCGTAACTTGTTTTCGTATTTTGACGAGGAGTGATGATGGCCGAAGTAGGTGAGAAGACGCTGGCGAACTTGAAGATCGCGTTTCAGGCGGAAGCCGAGGCTTACTTTCGCAATCTGGCTTTCGCCGAGCAGGCGGACAAGGACGGCTACAAACAAATCGCGCATATGTTTCGCGCGATCGCCAACGCCGAAAGCGTGCATTGCCGCAACGCCCTGCGGCTGCGCGGGATCGTCAAGGACACCGAAACCAACCTGAACGCCGCGTTCGAACGCGAGTTGATGGCCAAGAACGAAAAGTACCCCGAGATGATCAAGATCGCCGAAGCGGAAAACGAGCGGCCGGCGGCGCTCATCTTTGCGCGGACGCGCGACGTGGAAGAGATGCACGCGTCCATCTATAAAAAGGCGCTCGATCACCTGATGGAAGAACGCGAAACGCAATACTACATCTGCTCGGTTTGCGGTTACGTCGCCGATGGCGCGATTCCCGAAGAATGCCCGGTGTGCGGCGCCGAAGCCGACAAGTTTTTCGAGGTGAAATGATGCAAAGAGTAGCGCAAGTCGTCGGCGGGATGACGCTCGGCGAAATCTTCGCCTTCGCGATCGAACGCGAGATCGAAGCCCAGCAGTTCTACAAAGACGCGCTCGACATCATCCGCGACATGGGCGCGCGCACGATGCTGGGCGACCTTAAACAACAGGAAATCCAGCACGAAAAGATGTTGCGTGAGGCGCGAACGACGGGGAAAGTGGAAACCATCGGGCGGCCGCGCGGCTTGAACGATCTCGGCCTGGCCGACCTGCTGCCCGAGATCGTGATCGGTCCGCACAGCACCCCGCAGGAAATTCTGATGGCCGCGATCAAACGGGAGGCGTTTTCCGTCGCGCTCTATGCGGCGGCCGAGACGGCGGTCGACAACCTCACCGCCCAGAAACTGTTCGCTCACCTACGCATCGAAGAAGGTCAGCACAAAGCCATTCTCGAAAATCTCTACGACGAACATATCCTGATTCACAATTAATCACGTCGGCGCGAGCCTCGCATTCGTCCCAATAAAAAAAGGGCGATCACGTGGATCGCCCTCTTTATGCGTTCGCTATTCGCGTCTGACGCTACAACTCGATATCCAGCAGGCTCAGGTCTTCCGACGCCATCGCCATCGCCTTCGCGTAGACGCGGGGCAGCGTCTGCTTGACGAAGTGGCGCGCCGTCTGCACCTTGCCGTGGTAGTAGGCCGCGTCGGCGTGATTCTCGCGCAGCTTCTTTTTCGCCGCGTCGTCGGCGCAACCTTTTTCGCCGCACAGCGCGTCGAACTTGGCCTGCGCGACGAGCGCCATGTCGATCAGCAGATAGGCGAAGGTCACCTCGCCGAACATTTCGAGGAACGGTGTGGCGTAACTGACCGGGTAGAGCGGGTTCTTGACGCCCTTGGCGGCGAAGTTCATCGCGGCCTCGACCAGCTTGTTCTTGGCCGCCTCGAGGTCCTTCACCAATCCGCCCAACACCGGGTCGGCGCTATGTTTGCCGCAGAACGTATTGATGAGGTTGAGGAACGCCATCAGGTACATGCCGCCCTTCGCGCCGAGCTTGCGGCCGACCAGGTCGAGCGCCTGAATGCCGTTGGTGCCTTCGTAGATCGAGGCGATCTTGATGTCGCGCGCGAGCTGTTCGACGCCGTACTCGGCGCAATAGCCGTAGCCGCCGTGCACCTGAATCGCCAACTCGGCCACGTCGAACGCCACGTCGCTGCAATAGGCCTTGCAGATCGGCGTCAGTAGTTCGACCAGCATCTGCCAGTTCTCGTCGCCGGATCCGGTGCACATGTCGAGGAAGAACGCCGTCGACATCAGCAGCGCGCGGCTGCCTTCGACGTAGGCCTTCATGTCCATCAACATGCGGCGCACATCGGGGTGCTCGATGATCCGCACGCGCGGCGCGTTGGCGTCTTTGAAGGCGAGGATATGCGTGCCCTGGACGCGCTCTTTGGAGTACTTCAGCGCGAGTTGATAAGCGTAGGACGCCTGGCTCATGCCCTGCAGGCCGACGCCGACGCGCGCTTCGTTCATCAGCTTGAACATGTAGATCAGGCCTTTGCGCTCCTGGCCGATCAGCGTGCCGTAGCACTTGTTCTCGTCGCCGAAGTTCAGCGTGCAGGTCGGCGACGCGTGGATGCCCATCTTGTGCTCGATGCCCGAGCACTTCACGTCGTTGAACGCGCCGAGTGCGCCGTCGGCGTTGGGCCAGAATTTCGGCACGACGAACAGGCTGATGCCCTGGAACCCTGCCGGTGCATTGGGCGTGCGCGCCAGCACCAGATGCACGATGTTTTCGGTCAGGTTGTGCTCGCCGAAGGTGATGAAATTCTTGGTGCCGACCAGTTTCCATTTGCCGTCCCCGGCGGGCGTCGCCATCGTTTTGGTGTCGCCGACGGCCGAACCGGCCTGCGGTTCGGTCAGGCACATCGTGCCGCACCACTCGCCGGCCAGCATTTTCGCCAGGTAGGTTTTCTTTTGCTCGTCGTTCCCGAATTCCTCGATGAGATTGGCCGCGCCGCGCGTCAGGCCGGGCGCCATCGTCAGCGAGTTGTTCGCGGAGATGAAGGGTTCGCTGCAGGCCAGGCCGAGCGTCGCCGGCAGGCCCTGTCCGCCCCACTCCATCGAGCTGGACATGCCCAGCCATCCTGCGGCGCAATACTGCTGAAACGCTTCCTTGAAACCTTTGGGCAGCGTGACCTTGCCGTCTTTCCAGTGCGCGCCTTCCTCGTCGCCCGATTGATTGAGGGGCGCGAGTACGCCGGCAGCGGCTTTGATCGCCTCACCCAACGTCATTTTGAAATCGTCCAGCGTGAAGTCGCGCCACTTGTCGAACTCGAGTAGCTTGGCGATATTCAGGTACTCGAACAGAATAAATTCGATATCACGACGATCCACCATAAAATCCATCGCACTCCTCCGGATCAGTTGGTTGTTTGGATTACCCCAAAATTAGCGCCGCTTGAATGCCCCTGATTTTCAACGGATCGAAAAGAAATGCAAGCCGTAATCGTCGCGACCTGCACGATACGCCGAACCCCTACTCACCGATGACTTTGATGATCACGCGCTTGCGCCGGCGGCCGTCGAATTCGGCGTAGTAGACCTGCTGCCACGGGCCGAGGTCGAGGCGGCCGGCGGTGATCGGCAAAATCGTTTGGTTGTGAACCAGAATGCTTTTCAGATGCGCGTCGCCGTTGACCTCGCCGGTGCGGTGATGGCGGTAGTCGCGGCCGGACGGCGCCAGCTTCTCCAGCATCTCATCGATGTCGGCGATGATGCCGTCTTCCGCGTCGTTGACCCATACGCCCGCGGTGATGTGCATCGCGCTGACCAACGCCATCCCCTCGCGCACGCCGGATTGCGCGACCGCCTTTTCCACCTCGCCGGTGATGTTGACGTACTCGCGTTTGTTCTTGGTGTTGAACCACAGATACTCGGTATGGCTCTTCATCGCGTCCTCCGCAGGAAAAAAGAAAGGGAGGACCGTGAGGTCCTCCCCCGTTTTCCGTAAAGCGATATCGCGGCTGAGCTAGCCGAGAATCTTGCCCAACTTCATCGCGAGGCCCATGTCGCCGCCGATCTTGACCTTGCCCTGCAGGAAGGCCATCTGAGCGTTCAGCGAGCCATCGATGATGGCGAGGAAGTCTTCGGTGCTCATCGTCACGGTGCAATTCGCGCCCGGATACGCGCCCTTCGCGACTTCTTTCGCGCCGTCTTTCAGGTTGACGTAATATTCGGCGCCCGTGTCACCGGTGATGTTGAACTGGTACACCGCGTTGATGCCCGCGACGCGATCCGGAGTCTCGGTCATTTTCTTGGCCATGTTTTCGAACACTTCAGAAATCGTCGGCATGGTTTCCTCCTCGTTCGCGAAATTAAGTTATTAGGTTGGTGGTTCTAAACCCCGTTTGGACCAAAAACCCCTGTGCATGAACTGAACTGACTCTTGACTACCATCCCTGCCGCACCGCTGTCAAGCGAACTTGCCAAGATGGGTCGATTTTTGTTTTGACTTTTCCGCGGGACAAAGGCTACATTTACACAGGCGCGGTTTGCGTCTTTGGGTTGATTTATGCGCTTGGATCGTCTACTGGCTGTCGGGGCAGTGTTATTGGTTGGCGTAGCCCTGGCCATCGCCTGTAACGACTTCAGTTTACACGGAAATTCTGACGACGACACCGCGCTCGACGAAGGCTCCGACGATCTATATAGCGAATCTTGCAGCATCGACTACGGCGCCGATCCGGGCTGCGACGTGTCGAATCCGGGCTGTCAGATGGCGCACATGCTGAATAAAGATCGCTTCGGGCATCCGGCCGAATGTGATTGCGCGCCGGTTTTGCAATGGGACGCCGATCTGGCCGCGGTGGCGCAGGCCCATTCGAGAGACATGTGTGACCGCGATTTCTTCAGCCACACCAATCCCGACGGCCAGGATCCGTTCGAGCGGCTGAATGAAGCCGGCATCCATTGGGTCGCCGCCGGTGAGAACATCGGCCAGGCGAGCGGCTACGGCGTCGATGAATCGCTGGTGGTTATCGAAACAAGCTTTATGGACGAAGCCGAGTGCGAACAAAACCACCGCAGCAACGTCCTAAGCCGCAATTTCTCGCACGTGGGCGTCGGCGTGTACAAATGCGGCAACGGCTATGTTTATGTCACGCAGGATTTCGCCGCGCTCTCATTCGACGAACTGCGCCAAGACCCGCACGAATATTGCCCGTCGCTGAGCGGGAATTAAACGCCGTCCTTGCGCCTTATTCTTCGCTAAGTTTTGCTTAGAGACCGATTCAAATCACAATGTCGATCGTGCTCTGGTCCATTCCCTCGGCGGTCTTGACCACCGCGGCGTCCGCGCGCAGGGCAGTTTTGGCGAGGGAGAGTGTGACCACGTCCTGGGGTAGGTTTTCGTCGCCGTCGACCGGCAGGCGACTGATGTTCGTCGCCGAACGTTCGACCATGTCGCCGGCCGATTGAATGCCTTGAAGGGCCTGATTGATCGCGCCAACAGTGGACATCGCTACCCTCTCCCTCACTATTGTTATCGGCAGCAATGCGGACGATCTTTAGGCGATCTTGGCGGGGCCGGATGCGGTTACGGCAGCAAGCGGTTTTGCGTCAGGAATTGCTCCAACAAGCGAGCCAATTCCGCGTGCCCTTCTGCATTGAAATGGACGGGGTCCTCGCGCAGCACCCAATGCAGCGGATCGTCGGTCGAGGCGAAATAGCGCCATGCATCGAGCAACGGCGCGTTCTTTTCGCGCGCGACGTCGCGCATTGTCTGCAGCAGTTCGACCAGCCGGCCGTTGTTCGCGCCGCCGGGGGTCAAGAACGGTTCGCCCCAGAATTCAGTGACCAACAAGACACGCGCGCCGGCATGTTGCGCCGCATCCACCGCGTCGATCAGGTTTTGCTTGAAATCCGCCATCGGATTCACCGGCTTCCACAGCTTCGGGTCGTACCAGCGACCTTGCAGCCGCGCGCGAAAGTCGACGAACACGCGGGTCAAGCCGTTGTACAGCAGGCTGCGACGCAATTGCTCCTGCAGCGAGGTCAACGCCCGGTAGGAATTCGATTGCGCATGTTTCCACAACTCCCGGTAGGTGAACAGGCCGGTGTCCTGCGCGAGGTCGTTGCGCGCCAGATAGAGAACCACGATGTCCGGTTTGTAAGCGAGCGCATAGCGCGTCAACAGCACCATGACTTGAAACGAGTTGTAGCCTTTCACTCCGCCGTTGAGCACCTCGGCGCGTAAGCCGCGTTTGTGCAAGCGCGTCTCGAGCAGCCCGCTGAAGGTGGTCTCGTTGGTCGGCTGGCCGTCGCCCCACACGTTGCTGCCGCCCAGCACCAGAATTCGCGTCACGCCCGGCGGTCGGGGCGCCGGTTCATCTTCGCGGCCGCGAAAAGCGATGCGTCGCACGTGCAGATCTTCCCGCTGCAGCCAATTGCCGCTGTCGCCGAACAGGCCTTTCGGCGCCCAGAACAGATCGCGATCCGGCTCGAAGGTTTTGCCCACGTTGAGCGGACGGAGGTACGACGCAAAGCGGCTGAAGCGCAGCCCGAGCTCCACGCCGGTGATCGCCAACAGCGCGACGAGCAGCATCATCAGACCGTAACGACGCAGCGCGCGACGATGCGTCGAAAGTGGAAACGACAGTGTCAACAACGACAACGGCAGCAGCGTCGCCAGGGCGGATCGACCGTCCGGGACGATCGCGAATATCGAAGTGACCACCAGCGGCAGAAACGCCGGACCGGCCACGGCCGCGCCGTCGCGAAACCGCAGCCCCAGATCGCGGGCGAATAACGACAGCATCGCGGCGGTCAGTCCCGCCGAGATCGCGGCGACCGCGCCCGCGCCGACCACGCCCCATCCGGCGCCGAACCGCACCGCGTAAAACACGACGACCGCGACCGATACCAACCCGCCGAGCGCAACGACGAAGCGCCAGGTTCCCGTCCGCGTTTGCGCAAAAGCCGATCCGGCGATGAGCCAGAAGCGCACGCGGAAAAACAACCAGGCGAGCGGCAGCGGCGCGAGGTAGCTGCCCAGCCATCGAAAGTGCACCGCCAGCCAAACGCCGACGGCCACGGGCGTCGCGATCGCCAACCAGCTCGCGAGCACGCGCGCGATTTCGACGCGCAGCAGCCGGGCCAGACCAAGTTCGATGAGCAGCAGAGCGGTCGCACCGAGCAACGCCAGCGCCAAGATGCCGATCGTCCGCGCCAGCCCGCCGGCTTCGGCGATGAACGGGCCGCGCACGAGCACCGGCCCTGCCCCGTTCTCGCCCGCGCGCACGCGAATATCGAGCAGGCGGAACTGCGATCGACGCGCGCTGATGAACAAGCGATCCACCGGCCCGGCCGTCCACTTCACGACCTTGTTCAATGTGCCGTCGAGGACGAAGGCCACGGACGTGCGCGTCGCGATGACTTCGAGCGACGAGACGAGGCCGAGCGCGAAGCGGTTTGGATAGTGATCGCGGTCGAAAACCAGGCTTGCTTCGCCGCCGGCGCCGGCGACGCCGATTTCAAAATCGTTGAAGTGCGACATCTCGATACGGATTTGCGCGCGCCACGGCGCCGTGTAAGCGGCCAGACCGGCGGCTTCAAAAAGTCGACCCGGAACCAGCAGCAGCGCCTGTTGTTCGACCAGCGGCTCGGGCCCGCCGTCCGTTACGCGAAACTGCGTTGCGTCGAGTCGCAACTGCTTGAGACTTAGGCCGCTGACGACGGTCCCGGCGATACACGCAACCACGAGCGCGCCGGCGAGCACCAGCAAAACGCGGCATCGCGGCGTCATCCGTGCGGTCCTTTTTTCAAGGTCGCCGCGTAACGGTCGAGGAATTCCGCCACGTCGCCTTCGTACGCGATCGGCTGAGCCAGATCGGCGTAAGGCAATTCGCGAATTCGTATCGGTTCGGCGACGGACATCGATGGCGGCAACGCGGCTTCGTCGCCGGCGATCAAGGCCAGAATCTTTTCCTCGCCCCACGCGAGCGCGTCCGCGGCGACGGCCACAAACGGAAACGCGTCGAATCGCAGGCGCGCCAGGCGCGTCGAGCCGTCAGCCAACGCCAGCTTCAACGCGCGCACGGCCGCGGCGGCAGCCTGAGCGAGATCGGGCGCGAACAGCAGCAGCGGCGCCTCGCCGAAGTCGCTCACCACCTGCTTCAGTTGCCGCAGCATCTCATCCGGGCCGAAGCGCACGAGATCGACCTCGCCCTCTTCCATGTTTTCCGTCAGACCGGGCTCATCCGCCAACATGAACACGGCGCGCATGAGCGACGGCGCCACCTCCAAATCGAAGTCGTCCCGGTCGGGCGCCAACACGATGAGCGGCCGATGCAACGCCGCGAGCAACGCGCGCAGATGACGATCCCACGCGACCAGCCGCGCGGCTTCGCGCGCCAAATGCGGATTCAGCAGCAGCCCGCGCCACGGGGCGCCGAGGCGCGACCAGTCGAAGGCGGATAGCTCGCCGACCAACCCGCGTTCGACAGCGAGGTTCCAATAGCGCGTGCCGGGGAACGGCGCCAGCACGTTGACTTCCGCCCCGTTGAGCCGCCCGGCGACGACTTGCTCGACGAGGAACGAATACGTGCGCCGCATGGCTTCGACCGGTTCGTCGGGTTCGCCGATGATCGCGGACACCGAGCATTCGACGCCGAAGCGATCGAGCACGGCCAGCGCGCGCCGCACGGTTTCCGGGTTGAAGCCCTTATTCAGCCGCTCTTGCGTGGCGCAATCGGCGCTCTCCAGTCCCAACGTCACTTCGGTCACGTGCAACCCGACGAGCAACTCCGCGAGATACTCGTCGACCAGATCCGCGCGCACGGTGCAACTGAGTTCGACCGCGCCGAGCAAATCGCGGTCTTGCAGGATGTCGAGCAAGCGCACGAGACGTTCGCGGTCGGCGACGAACAAATCGTCGTGCACGTGAATGCGGTCGTAGCCTTCCCGCATCAACGCCATCAGTTCGGCGGCCACGCGCTCGGCGGAAAACGCGCGGAGGTGGCCCCACATCACACTGCTGCTGCAGAACGCGCAGTCGAACAGGCAGCCGCGGCTCGTGCTCACGTGAATGAAACGCGGCTCGGGCAGGATCGAACGATCGGGCGGCGGCGCGGTGTCGAGCGGGTCGAGGGGCGCGCGCAACTCGGTTTGCGTCAGGCGGCCCTGGTCGAAATAGACGACGCCCGGCGCCTGCGCGAATTGTTCCGGGCCGAGCTCGCCGGTTTCGTCGAACAAACGGACCAGGTGATAAAACGTGTCTTCGCCCTCGCCGACCACGCCGCAATCGAACGCCGGATGCAAGCTCTCGGGCAGGCACGAGATGTGGGCGCCGCCGAGAATCAGCTTCGCCCGGCCGCGCTCGCGAAAGTATTTCGCGCGCTCGATGGCCAGGCCGTAATTCTGCGAGGTGCATTGCAGGCCGATGAGATCGGGGTCGATGGCCAGCACCGTTTGCGGATCGTCCTCGACCGAGCACTTCGCCGCGACGCCGAACTCGTGCAGGAACGACGCCAGATAGCCGAAGCCCAGCGAGGCGTACTCGATCAAGTCATGCGGCCCGGCGACCAAATGGAAAACGATCCTCATGGCTGCTCCCACACCTCGCTCGAACGCGTGACGCCGAGGCGCTGCACCAACGCGCTTTTCGGCGTGCGGTCGCGATCGCCCAGCACCTCCGCCGGCACGAACGTTCGGTCCGCGCGCAAGCGTAAGACGATCTCCTCCTGATCGGCAAGCTCCGGCGGCATCATCCCTTCCAGGCACACCAGCTCGCTGCCGCTCACCCGCTTTTCCGCGACCGGCGTATCTCCCGCCGACAAAATGAACACCGGATCGCGGTCGCCGAAGAACGGCCGGTGCACATAGAGACAGGCGAAGGCCGCGTCCTCGCGCCAGCGATGGCCGACGCGCACGCTGAGCTGTTCGCCCATCCACGCGAAGCCGGTCGGGCCCAGAATCGCGCCGGCGACGATTTGCCGCGATGCGAAATCGCCGGTGCGCCAATCGACCTCGCCCGCCGACGCCAGTTGCGCCGTCGCTTCATCGCGCGCAAACCAGCGTAGCGAAAAACGCGAATCGCGCGGAAAGTCGCCGCGGGTGATCTCGCGCCCCAGGCGGCCGAAGATTCGCGGGGCGAAACGCGCAGGGTCGAAGAGCTGCGCATCGTGATCGATGTACCACACGCGTTCGTAACGTGCGAACAAGCGGCGGATGCTTCGTTGAAGTTCATCTTCCGTCGCGACGTGCTCGTGCGGTCCGCGATTCACCAGCGCCTTGATCGGCCAGCGATCGTCCAAGACGAACCGCAGCGCGATCGAGTAGTAGTCGTTGGGCACGGCGATGACGTCGCCGCGCCGCGCGTGCGCGGAAATCGTGCGCGCGATTTTGTCCCACGGCTCCTTGCGCACCCGCGGGTCGGTCTGCAGCAGCACGACGCCGTAAACCGAAACCGCCAGCGCGGCCAGCGTCAACGCCCAACCGAACACGCGGCGCCGCTGCTCCAATCGTACCAGGCCGGCGGCGGCGAGCACGGCCGCGAGGGGCAACACCGGCAGCAGATACTTCGGCCGAAACATCGGCAGCACGAGACCGGCCGCGATCAGCGCCAACGTCGGCCCGGCCGTCAGCCACGCACCGACATGCGGCGGCTGCGTTTCGCGACCGCGCCGCCAGCCGACAACCAACGCGATGACGAACGGCGCGACGAGCAGCAACGCCAGCAGAATGTACGAGGCGGATTCAGGCGCGCGGCCGAACAAGGTAGGCAGGCTCCATTCCGATCCGCCGAGCACGAGAAAGGCCGGCGCCAAAAACAATTCCTGGAGCAAACCAAAAAATTGCCGCGACGGTTTGCCGCGCGTCAATTGCAGCGCGAACTCCGTCCACCAGGGCAGAAAAAGCAGCAGCGCGCCGAGCGCGGCGATCGCCAACCGCAGCAACGCGCCTCGTTCGCGCCGCCACACCACCGCCGCGTAAGCCAGTTCGACGGCCACAAAGAAGAGCGCGAAATACTGCACCCACAAGGCCACCGCGCTCGTCAGCGCCCACGCGCCGAACCACACCCACCGCCGACGCCGCATCGTCTCGACAAAAACCAGCACCTGCGCGGTCAGCAACAGCGTCAACAGCGCGGGGTAGCGCACTTCGTTCGAGTAGTACAGGTGCAGCGGATTCACGGCCACAAGCAACGCGGCCAGCAATCCGACCGACCGGCCGTACAAGCGCGCGCCGAGCGCATACACTAGAGGAACGGTCGCGGCGCCCAGCAACGCGGGCAGCAATCGCATCTCCGTGTTCGACCGCACCAGATGCAGCCACGCTTTGAGCAAAAGATACGAGCCGGGCGGGCTCGCGTCGTAAAGCTGGCGCAGCATCAGGCCCGGCCAATCGGCCTTGGCGAACTCCCACGTGATCGCTTCGTCGGTCCACAGCGGCTGCGCGTCGTACCAGACGTAGCGCAACACCAGCGCGAGCAACGTCACGAACGCCAGCTTCAACGGCGCCTCGCGCGTCGAAAAAACGACGTCGTGCGGAACGCCCCGCCTCACCGCCGCCTCCAACCCAAGTGCTGCACCAGCATACATTTCCGGCTTTGGTCGCCGTCGTGAAAAAGCTCGTCCGGCACGAACGAGCGGCTGCATCGAATCTTGATCGCCACCGGCGAAACATCGCCCGGGTCCGGCGAGTCGCCGAGCACGACTTGTCCGTCCGGCATGACGCGCGTCTCGACCGGCCGGCCGTTGACGCTCACGCTCACGGTGGGCGCCTGTCCGCCGAACAGCGTGACCGGCACAGTGGCCGTCAGCTCCAACTGGGCATTTGGTTCCAGCCGCAAAAGCGCGTCGGCCTCGGGGGCGATCCACGCCTCGGCGCCGCCGCCGGCGAACCAGCCTGCGCCCATTTGAAACGGATGCTGCGGGCCGTCGGGGAAAGCAATCACCGAACTCAGGCCGCCGGGTTCGAAGGGACCGCGCAGATACCACAGCTTCAACGCCACTCGCGGATCGGCGGCAAGCTGGGTCGACGAACGCCAACCGCCCGACGCCAACGCCGCACGCTCGGCCGCGTGTTGCGGATCGAAACGCGCCGGATAATATTCGACGTACCAGATGCGGCGATGGCGCTGTTTCAGCAAGGGCAGCAACTCGTCGACCATGTCGGCCGTCACGACCTGCTGTCCGCGATGCGTCATCGTCAGATGATAGACCGGCAGCGCGTCGCGCTTCTCGATGGTGTAGCACAACCGCGCGGCGAGATTGGGCAGCAACACCGCGTCGCCGTCTTGCGCGGCGCGGGCGATCGCGCGGGCGAGCGGCCGCCAGCCCTCCGGCTCATCCGGATGCTGCCAGAACTCGACGACTCCGCCGCCGGCGATCACCACCGCGAGCAATCCCGCCAACGCCGCCGCCGGTTTCGCGCGACGCCACAGCCACGCCGCGCCGTCCGCCGCGAGCAACGACAGGAACGGCAGGAAGGGCAGAAAGTAATGCGGCGCAAAAAGATCCAGCGCCGCCGACACGGCCAGGAACGCCGCCAGCGGAAACAAACCGAGCGTGAGCAGAAACGCGCGCGACAAACGATCTTCGCTGCGCGCGATCGCGCCGGCGCCGACCAGGCCGACGAACGGCAGCGCGGTCAACAGCGGCACAATGGGCAGCGAAGGCGCAATCGCCTCGCGCCAAAACGACGGCAACCGCCAGAACGAAAAGCCTTGCGTCAGATACGCCAACACCAGCGGCGCCAAATTCGTAAAGGCGATATGCTCGCCGCCGCCCGCGGCTTCGCGCCCGACCAATTGTCGCACCAGCACCGGCAGCCACGGCGCGTAAAGCACGGCCAGCGCAATCAACGCAGCGACCACCTTTCGCCGATCAGCCAAACGCCGCCACGATACGACGATGAACAGCAACTGCGCGATGAGCACGAACGCGGCGAAGTAGTGCACATACGCCGCCGCGGCCGCCAGCACGGCCCACGCGACCGCATCGCGCGAGCGACCGCGTTTCGTCAACTCGAACAACGCTAATGACGAACTCAGCAGCAACGCGGTCAACAGCATCGGATATCGCGCCTGCGCCGACATGAATAATGAAAGCGGCGCGAAGGCGAACAGCACGGCCGCGAACACACCGACGCGCGCGCCGCGCAAACGCCGGCCCAGCCAAAAGGTCAGCGCCGTGCAGACGCCGAACAGAATCGCCGACAGCGCGCGCAGGTGCGCCGGCGACGAACCGAGCCGCTCCCACAGCCACAAGATGAGATAGCCGCCGGGCGGATTGACGTCGTGCCGCAAAATCTCGCGCCACCATTCGCCCAGCGGCTTGCTGACCGCGAAGATCGTCGCCGCCTCGTCGGTCCACGTGCCGCGCAACGGCGCCAGCGCCATGCCCGCCGCGCAGGCGGCGAGACCGAGCGCGGCCATGATGAGCACGTCGCGCTCACGTTCACTCATGGGCCGGCTCCAATGCGAGTTCTTCGACCAGCAGACTCTTGATCGACCGATCGCCGTCGTGGCGTACGCGATCGGGCGCGAACGTGCGATCGGGCGCGAGCGTCACGATGATCGTCGCATCTCCGGGCGCGGGCGCAAACGGTTCGCTGCGCCAGTCGATCATCTCGTTGCGGCGCGCGATGACCGGCCCGATCAGCCGGCCGTCGACGAGTACGCGTACGGTGACCGGTCCGCCAAGGTAGTCGGTGTTGGCGAAGAAACGAAGGTGTACGCGCACGGCGGTCGCCGGTCGACGAAAACGAGTTTGCGCTTCAGCGCCGATCCAACGTCGCGGCCCCTCGCCCGCGCACCACCCGCTCACGAGCTGATAGCTCGACGGCTCCGCCTCGGCGAAAATCACGCGATCGCTCAGCGAGGCGAGCCAATCGACTTCGCGCCCGCTCCAACGTTCGAGGCAATAGCGCCACAGGCCCGGCAGCCAACACTGGCGGGCGAACATTCGGAAGCCGCGCGCGGTCAGGCCGTTGCGTGCGTCGTCGTACGGGTCGTCCATGAAGCCGTGGTAGTCCACCAGCCACACGCCCTTCTTGCTCGCGGCCAAGCCATCGAGCATGGCGGACAAACGACGCCGCTTGAGGTCGAGCGCGCCGAAGCGCTCTTCCAATGTGTAAAGATACTGCACCGGCGGCCGCTGCGGCTGCTGCTCGAGGTAATGAAGAAACGCGAGCGACGTGTAGAAGTTGTAAAAGAGCACCACATCGTTCGGCCCGGCCTGCGTCGCCACCCGCCGCGCCAACCCGCGCCAATCCTGCCGCCAGTGCGCGGGCGAGTAGTAGTAGTCTTTGAGACTGAAACCCGTCAGCAACAGCAGCCAGACGACCAGCGCCACGAACGGCGCGCGCGACTTTCGTTCGGCGAGATCGACCAGCCCGGCCGCCGCGGCGCCCAGCGCGAACGGTACGAACGGCAGCATATAGCGCGGATCGAAAATCGGCGTCAGGCGGCTGGTCAGCAGCACGCCGAGCAGCGGCACAAGCACGAGCGCCGCGAGCGCAAAACGTTTTCGTTCCGGCGCCGCGTGCAGCAAGCCGTACGCCGCCACGACGACGAACGGGCAGACCAAAACGAAAAGCAGCCAACCATGCGCGACCTCGTGCGACGCGGCGAAGCGCGCGAGCGGCGGCACGAAGGTCGGCGGCGTCGTCACGCTGTGCCCGATGAACAGCCAAATCGCCGCGCGGCGCGCCACCTCGACCAGCGACAGCGGTTCGCGCCAGTGCACGCCACGCAGCAGTTGCACAGTGAAGTATTTCAAGAACGGCACGAACGAAACGCCGGCCAGCAACAAGGCGCCGAACGCGAGCGCCAGTCCGCGCACGTGTTCCCGAAAGAGAAACGCCCACGACGAAACAATCGACGTCGCCCGCGTCTGTACGACAAACGAGCGCGAGGAAAGGCCCATCGCCAGCAGGCGGCCGAGAATCGGCGCGTTCGTCAGCGCGAGCCGCCGGAAGCGCAACGCCAGCGCGATCAGCAGCACGATCATGGCGGCGACAATGAAAAACGAAAAGTAATGGCTGTAGATCGCCAGCGTCGTGCTCCCGCAGAGCAGCGCCGCAATCGCCCAGCGCGGTCGCTCGACGAGGCGCAGCAGGGCCCACACGGCGATCAGCGAGAAGCACGTCACCATCGTGTTGTAGCGCGTCTCCTGCCCGCAATAGACGGCCAGCGGATTGATCGCCAGCAGCACCGCGGCGGCGGCGGACCGCGCGTCGCCGATCAAGCGGCGCAGCGCCACGAAGGCCAGCGGGATCGACAGCACGCCGAACAGCGCCGGCATACTGCGCAGGCCGAGTTCCGTGTCGCCGAACGCGCGCCAGTAATGCAGCACCGTGTAAATGAGCGGCGGGTTGGAATCGATGAGCGGAATGTCGGTCCAGATTTGGCGCAGCGTCAGCGCGGCGGCGCGAAACGTGGCGACTTCGTCGTCCCAGAAGCTCTGCACATCGAGGCGAAAGAAACGCAACCCGGCGCCAAGCAACGTCGCGGCGGNNCGAACAGCGGCCAGTGCGCGCGAACGGCGGTCGGCGAATGTTCATTCATGACGACCAAACAAGCGCCCGATGCGGCGGCGCCACGCGGCGGTTGCGCGCTTCTTGGCGCGGAGGCGCTCCTCGCGCTCGGGCAGACGCGCCGCGTCGGTGATGATGCGCTCCTCCACGGCTTCGATCAGATGTTGCTGTCCGCGCCACGGGCGGTCGATGCCGAACTCGGCGCGCAGTTGATCGACAAACAGGCGAGCCGTCGCGGTTTGCGGCGTGAACGGATCTTCATCCGGCCGGTACACGCCGACCCGCAGGCCAAGCTCACGCAGTCGATCGAGCGCGTTCGGCGCTCCGTCAAAGATCGCGATCCCCGCCCGCAAGGCGCGCGCGTTGCCGGCGGCGAGCGAACGTTCGAATGGAGACGCGGGGGCGAAATTCCGGAAGCCGCCGTACAGCGTCAGGTCGTCGCCGCTGTCGAAATGCCGCCAGACCAGCCGGTTGACCGCGTCCGCATCGGCGCCTTCTTCCGGCCGCAGATAGACAAACAGCGTTTCGTCATCGGGGCCGTCGAGATAAGGTTGCAGCATTTCCGGCCCGCCGGCATCGTGACCCTGCGCCCGCAGCGCGGCGATGTCCATGTCGCCGCGAAAAGCGATGATGCGCCAAGCGTCGAGAATGCCGCGCGCGCGCAAATCGGCGACTAATTCATCGAGGCCGGCCGCGCTATGCGACACATCGATGAGGCCGATGATTTTGCGCTTGGCGAGGCCGAGCCAGCGCGTGCCGATCCGCGTCAGGTTCTCGAAAAAATAGAAGCTGGTCTTCGGCATCGCCTCGTTGAGGTAGAGCTTTTCCCACGGCGTGCGCAGTTCGTCGAAATCCATGTCGTCGCGCACCAGACCGCGCTCCTTCGCCAGGTCCCACACCGCCGTGCCCGGAAACGGCGTGAGGCAATGCACCTCGAAGTAGTCGATCTTACGCTCGCGAATGCCGCGCAGCAGGAATTCGTACGTGGCGAGCAGTTCGTCGCCGGTTTCGCCGGGCGATCCTTTGATGAAACTCGGGCTGCAAGTCAGGCCGAAGCGACGCGCCAGGTCGAGCGTGCGCTGATTGGCCTCGACCGACGCGCCCTCGCCCTTCAGCCAGCGCAGCACGCGCGGCGCCGCGCTTTCCGCCCCGAAGGTAATGCGCCGCATTTGCAGGCGCGCAAGTTGGGCGAACATTTCTTCGCGCGCCAGTTCCGCGCGCACCGTGCACGAGAACTCGATGCGCCCGGGGTAACCGCGCTGCGCCAGCCCGTCGACGATCGCGGTGAGGCGCGACAGATCGGCGACAAACAGATCGTCGAAGAAATGGATCTCGCGCGCGCCGAAGCGTTGCACGAGTTCGTCGACCTCGGCGACTACCTGCGCGGCGGGCGCGGCGCGGTAGCCGCCCCAGAATCGCTTGCTCGCGCAGAACCGACAATCGAACGGGCATCCGCGGCTCGTCACCAAATGCGCCCGCGTCCAATCGCCGCCGAGCAGCGAACGGTCGGGCAGCGGCAGGACCGCCAGATCGGGCAGCGGCGGGCGGGCGTCGCTCTGCACGACGCGGCCGTCTTCGCGCCAGACCAGTCCCGGAATTCGCCGCAGGTCGGCGGGGAGCAGGCGACCGGTCTGTTGGAAGAGACGCAGCAGGTCGAGAAACGTCTCCTCGCCTTCGCCGCGCACGCCGACGTCGAACGGCGCGGGCAGCGTATGCGGCAGCGCCGTCAGATGAATGCCGCCGAGAATCAGCGGGACGCCCAGCGCGTCTTTGATTTCCCGCGCCAGCGCGATCGCCGCTCTGATATTCGTGCTGGTCGCGCTGACGCCCACCAGGTCGGGCCGCATGGCCGCCGCCTCGCGCGCGGACTCGGCGATGCGCACCTCGGCGAACGGCGCGTGGCGCTGCGCGTAGGCGGCGAGGTAAGCGAAACACAACGAGCGGTACTGGCTGCGATCCTCCCGGTGCGTCGCCGTCAAACCGCAGAATAAAACTTTTTTATCCGGCATTCTAAAAATGGAACCTAGTTCCGATCAGCACCGAATTGCCGCCGAAGTCGCCGTCGTCGAGGTTCGTCACCGGGTCCTGCCCGCGGAAATGCACGAAGGCGAAGCGATCCTCCAGCGTCACGCCGAGCCAGGGGGTGACGATGAACTCGGCGCCGACCATCACGTGGTAGCCGATCTGGCCCGAACTGTCCGTGTTGTTTTCGCTGGTGGTCACGTCGTTCTCGCCGAGCACCGAGAAGGACGTGTCCATGACGCGCCAATACAGCCCGATGCCCGCGCCGGTATAGAGGCGGACCGGGTCGAGCGGCAGCACGAGGCGCGGGGTGATCGTCAGCGCGGTGACGCTAACCGTGAAGTTCCCGCGCACGCGATTCTTCTCGGTGATCGTGTCCACCGAAGCGTCGGCGCCGTACCACTGCAGCGCGCCGCCGAGCTCGAAATACGGAAAGAAGCGATATTCGAAATCGCCTTCGATGGTGAAGCCGTTGAACGCGCCGGAGCCGACGGCCCGGTCGATCTCTCCGTCGTCGAGAATGCCGTTGCTGTTCGGGCCGGCGACCGCCTCATAGCGGACGAAGTTGTGATAGCCGACCATCAGGCCGACCCCAAAGTTCTTCTCTTCGGCGCGCGCGTTCGCGGCCAGAGCAAACACCAGCAGTGCGACCAGCGCCGCCGCGGCCATTGTCCGCATCAAGTCCTCCGACCACGTTGGAGACTGATCGTAACCCACAAGCGCACCAACCCGCAAGTTTGACGCAGTCGCGGTCAGTCGGCGAACGGTTCGAGTTTGGCGCGACGGGGGTCGAGCAGCTTCGGGAACTGCCGGCGAACGGCGCCCCACAGCATCGCGCGGCTGATGCGGCCCAGGTGATCCGGCGGTTGTTCGCCGATGGCGCGGGACAGCAGCGTCAGCAAATGGGCGATCGGCAAATGGCCGGGATAGAACGTTCCCATCGCCGACAGCGTGAGCAGGCAACCGGCGCAATACGTGACCAGCAGGTCGGCCTTGGTCTTCGCCGCCTCGCGCCAGACGCGCATCGCGCCGTGCACCATGAACGCCGGATGGTAACCGACCGACGGCGGGAACCCCGCGCCGATGCCGCAGCACAGGCTGCGCTCGCCGCAATGCTGCATTTCGACGACGCGGCAGCCGATCATCTCGAGCAACTCGCGCACCTTCCGCGTGTAATCCGCGCCGAGCACCTTGCCGTAGCACGATTCCTGCACCGCGACAGTCAAGCCGAGCGGCGCCACGATCGGGTAGCGTCCCGCTTGGAAATCGGCGTGCAGCGTTTCCAGAAACGGCTGAACTTCCATCGCGTGGGTCAGGCCGTAGCGCGGCAGCACGTAGCGGAACATGCACGCGCCGGCGGTACAGAGCATGTTCACGCGGCGCGCGCCCAGTCGTCCGAGCCAATCGTTCAGCTTGCGCGCACATTGGCGCAATTCGTTTTCCATGCCGGTGCGGAAAAACGGCTCGCCGCAGCACAAATCAAATCCGCCGCGCAGATCATGCCCCGCCAGCAGACGCGTGCGTGTGAGCCAGGCCGTGTTGCAGACGTTGCAACCCGGGTAGGTGATTTCTTCCGCCGGCGTTTCATCGCGCCACGCGGTAAGCAGCGCTCGATCTTCCTCCGCCAACGCCGCCGCCGCGTCGGTGCGAAAATTGATCGGCTGTTGCTGCTGGAAATACCGGCCCCATTGGCGCGGCCCCGCTTGCACCATGGTCTCGGCGAAGCGCGCGAAGATCAGTCCCGCCGGATTCGCCCCGCGCGGACACGCGACGCTGCACGCCAGGCACATCTGGCAGCGTCGATCGAGCCGCGCCACGCGCCCGCCGGCGCGCATCGTTTCCATCGCGCGTTGCCCCTCGCTTTTGCTGAAACGCATCACGGGGCACGCGGTGAGACACTCGCCGCACACCTGACACCGTTCGCGGTCATAGGGCGCGAACAGTTCCGCCGGTTCGTACATGATCCCCTCCGCCACGGTCCGGTTGTCGCAGAAACGAAACGCGCTGGCAAGTCGCCGGAGCGCTGGGTACAATCGCGCGCAATGATTGATCCACTGACGAACGAATCGGTGAGCATTCGCGCGCGCAACATCGTGCTCGCGGCGTTTGGCGTCTATCTGATGCTGCTGCCGCTGACGGTGCACGTGGCGCCGCTGCAGGATCAGATGGATTGGGTGCTGCAGGCGAAGATCATTTCCGCTCCGCAGCAACCCATTTTCGCGCGCGACTATCTGGTCCAGTGGCGGCCGGTGCCGAACGTACTGGGC
>PMZC01000089.1 GCA_003170555.1 Deltaproteobacteria bacterium | reverse complement strand
TGCGCAACAACCCGGGCGGCCTGCTCGACCAGGTGGTGAACGTCGCCGACAAGTTTTTGCCCGGCGGCCTGATCGTCGACACCATCGGCCGCGGCCTGCTGCAGGATCACGAACGCTTCGCCAGCGGCCGCGGGCGCTACACGCAAGTGCCGATGGTGGTGATCGTCAACGGCGGCAGCGCCAGCGCGAGCGAAATTCTCGCCGGCGCGCTGAAGGACCATCGCCGCGCGTTGATCGTCGGCGCGCAAACCTTCGGCAAGGGTTCGGTGCAGACGATCTTCGATCTGCGCAACGACACCGGCCTGCGCCTGACCACCGCGTTGTACTACACGCCGTCGCATACCTCGATTCAAGCGTTCGGCATCACGCCCAACATCCGCTTCAATCTGCCGGCGAAGGACGAAGAAGCTTTCGACATGCGCGAATCCGTGCTCGAAGGCCACCTGAAGAACCGCGAACAGCGCGAGCCGCCCAAGCCCGAGGTCGAGACCGATATCGATCCGATCTACAAATACTTCGTCGCGCGACATTGGATCGCGGCGTCCACCGGCGAGCCGAGCGACGAGGCCGACTTCCTGCTCGCGTTCGTGAAAAAGCTGCTGGCGGGCAGCGACCTGTCGGTCAATGTGCTCATCGAGCGCGGCCGGCAGCTCATCGCGCAGACGCCCGCCGCCGCACGCGCCCACAAAAATTAATGGTGCTCCGGGAGCTGCTGATCGCCGGCGTCCGAGCCCGAGCCGTCGAAGAAAAACCGATAGTAACGACTGCCCTGGCTCAGGGGGCTCAGCAGCCCGTAGTCGAGCGCGACGCGGCGGCCATTTCGTTTGAATAATCTCAGCCAGGCGTTGGCGATCATCTCATCGGGGTGGCCCTGCTCGGCCGCATAACCCGGCGGATGAAGATAGCAGAGCACGGTGCAGTCCGGCGGGAGTTCGAGCGGACGTTGGGCCAGCATCGCCGGGCTGGTCAGAAAGATCGTCGCGTCCGGCGGCGTGAGGTCCAGGAACGGCAGAAAAATACCGCGGTAAGAATTGTCCACGACGACGCAGCGATAATTCGCCAGCGTGTGGCGGTCCGCTCGTTCGAACGCGGTCAGATTGCGCGTCACATAAAACACGCTGAGCGCAAAACCGGCCAACAGCAGGCCCGAAACCGCGACCAGGCCGGCGACTCTGACGGTCGTTCGGCGAGACCACTGAATCGAGCACGCGACCAGCACCGCCATCAATGGAACGCCGGCGGAGATGTATCGACTATCCATCGACGAGCGCGGGAAAAATCCGAGCAGCCAGAACCCGATCTGAATGCCGATCAACAGGACGAAGGAGAGGGAGACAAAACGCATTTCTTTTTTGAAAAATGAAATGACCGTCGCCAGAACAAGTCCGCCGGCGACGAGCATCGCAAGCCCGAACACGGCCTGATGATTGGTGTAGAAAAACTCAAACGTATGACTGCGGGTCATCACAACCAGCGACAGCAGCGTTCGGCTCAACGCCAGGGCGTAGTTCGCCGGCAACACGCCGGGACCCGCGGTAAGCTGAGTTCCGTCCGGACGAAAACAAATCCACGCCAGCAGCACGCCCGCCGTGGAACACAAGAAGGCGGCCGTGGTTTTTCTCGCCCCGACGCTGGTGAACAAAAGAAGGGCAAGCAGCGGCGCCTCGACCAAAAACGGATAGTTTGTTCCGCCCATGAGGAAGGCCAGACCAAATATCGCCGCCAGGGAGACGAGTCGTTTGGTCCCGGTCGACGCGACCAGCGCCACGAAAAACCAGATGATCTCCACGCTCATCAAACAGTACTGCCGCGCCTGACAGCCGACGTCCAGCGAGACCGGACTGAACGCCCATAGAGACACGGCCGCGACGCAGGCCAGCGGCGTCAGGCCGAGGCGGGCGGCGAGGATAAACAACCCGAGGCAACCGAGCACAAATAACGCGAGATTCAGCGCGCAGGCGACGGCGAGGCTCGGTGTTTTCCACGGCGCCAACCAGACCGAAAGCAGAAGAAAATAGAGCGGCGGATGAACGTCATCGCGATGAAGCCCCTCGATGATGTCCGAAAAATCATCGGCGTGAGAATGGCGGAGCGATTGCAGATCGCTCGCGCGAGTCCATTTTTCCAGAAACGGTTTTTGTTGGTAGTACTCGGCCTTTCCCGCGACTTGCAGCAACGTGATCGACTCATCATGCGGGGCGACGTGGCGATGAAAGATCACCCACGCTCGTCCGCTCAAGCCGACCGTGATCAGCGCGAGCAGTGCGAACGTCGTTTGGCATCGTTTGGATATCATCTTCCGTTTGCGCCGCGCACGCTAAGCCTCGCTGCTTGAGCTCGACTAATGGATGCCGTGCATCCACTTCTGCAACGGCTTGACCAGAAACACCAGGACCAACGTCGCGCCGCCGGACGCGCCGACCAGAATCCAGAAGAACGTGGTCTTGCTCATCGTGTCGTACAGACCGGCGAACAGGCCCGACACCAGGTTGGCCAGGAAGTTCGAGCCGAACCACGTGCCCATCAACAGCGAGGAAAAACGCAGCGGCGAGAGTTTGGTGACCATCGAAAGGCCGACCGGCGACAGGCACAGTTCGCCGAGCGTGCACATGAAGTAGCAGCCGCCCAGCCACAACCAACTCACCTTGATGTGGCCCGATTCGTCGCCGCCGATGAGCATCGACGCGCCGACCATGACGACCATGCTGAGCGTCAACAGGCCCAGGCCGATGGCGAATTTCGTCGGCGTCGAGGGCTCCATCTTGTGCATCCCGAGCCGCAGCCAGATCGACGAGAACAGCGGCGCCAGCAGGACGATCAGCACCGGATTCACCGACTGGAACCAACTTGCGGGGAATTCCCAGTTGACGATCCACGGCTGGCTGACGGCGGCCGCGCCGCCGAAGAGCGCTTGCACCTCGGCCCAGAGGTGGCTCCAGTTGACCATGGGAATGACGCGGTTGGTCAGTCGGTCGGCGAACAGGGTGAGCGAACTGCCGGCTTGTTCGAACGACACCCAGAAGAAAATGACAAAGAAGGCGAGGATGAAAATCACGGCGATGCGCTGCTTCTCTTCGTGCGTCAGCGGATCATGCGGTTTTTCGATGGTCGTGCGCGACATGCCGGGCTGCTTGCCGGCGTCGCCGAGGTAGCGTTCCTGGCCCAACAGGTAGATGACCAGTCCGGCCAACATGCCGACGCCCGCCGCGCCGAAGCCATAGAACCAGCCATACCGCTCGCCCAGCGTGCCGCAGATCAGCGGCGAGAAGAACGCGCCGAGGTTGATGCCCATGTAGAAGATGGTGAACGCGCTGTCGCGCCGCGGATCGTTCTGCTCGTAGAGCTTGCCGACCGTCGTCGAGATATTCGGCTTGAAGAAGCCGTTGCCGACGATCAGTAGCGACAACCCGACATAGAACAGCGCCCACGTAACGAAGGGCAACGACGTCACCGCGCCGCCGGGCGGAGGCGGCGACATCGACAGGCCGCAAAAAGTCAGCGCGAACTCTCCCGCCGCCATGACGAGCGCGCCGATGACGATGCTCCGGCGCGCGCCGAGGTAGCGGTCGGCCAGGTAGCCGCCAAACAGCGGGGTGAGGTAGACCAGGCCGGTGTACAAGCCGTAGACCGTGCCGGAAAATCGCGTCGACAGCATCAGGAACTTGACCATGAACAGCATGAGAATCGCCCTCATGCCGTAATACGAAAAGCGCTCCCACATTTCGACCGTGAAGAGCAGGTAGAGCCCAGGCGGATGCTTCTTCTGCACGGTGGCTTCGGACATGGCTGACCCCTTCGCCGCTGGTGATGGTGAACGGATGGATGAAGCCTTAGTAAATCATTCGCGCGCGGGAGTCAACAAACGCGACGAGGCGCGGCCGAAGGCTCAGCAGCCGCAGCCGCTATGTCCGCCGCCGCTGTCGTCGCCGGAAGCGTCGTCGTCGGTCGCGTCGTCGTCGGAAACGGTGTCGTCATCGGGCGCGGCGTCATCGTCGACCGTGTCATCGTCCGGCGTAGCGTCGTCATCGGGCGTCGTGTCATCATCCGGCGCGGCGTCATCGTCCGGCGTGCTGTCATCGTCGATCGTCGTGTCGTCATCCGGCATGGTGTCGTCGTCCGTCGTGTCGTCATCCGACGCGGATTTGGCGCAGCGGAAACCATCGTCGACAAACCAACCGTCATCCGGATGGTGGTGGTGCAAGCCGTAGCGCCGTTGCGCGAAGGTGACAAACACCCAGCAACCGGGATTGTCGGGGTCCGGTTTTTGCGAATTGCTTTGGTACCACTGCGAAATTCCCGCGCTGGCGACGAGGATCTGGGTGTTGCCGTAGCAGCCTTCGTCCCACAGGCCGTCGATGAACTCCGCGATGTTGCCGGGCATGTCGCAGGTCGTGAAGCATTGGCCGCCCAGGCAATTCTCGAAGCAGCAGCCGCCCGTGGGGTAGGAAAACGGCGGCGGAGAAGGCATGTCCATGTAACACGCGGCGGCCTGGTCCGCGTCGTAATCGTCGGAGCCCCACGGCCAGAACGCGCCGTTGTATCCGGAGTACGCCGTCTGCCATTCGGCGAGCGTGGGCAGTCGCTTGCCGGCCGCGAGGCAGGCCTGCGTCGCTTCATTCCAGGACATCGTGACCCACGGCAGCACGCCGAGCTGTGACTGCGCCGCCGGAATCGGGTCGCTCCCATCCCATGAACCCATGGAGTCCGTGGTGGCGTCGGGTTGGGAGGCTTCGTATTTGTCGATACAGAAATCGTCGACCCACTCCGCTTGGTAGATCGTCCCGCCCCAGCGCTCCCCGGAGTAAACCACCTGCGTGTTTCCGCCGGGCACAAATTCCATCCCGTCGGGGCAAACGTTCGCCGACGCGACGCCCGCCAGGCAAAGCAACGCCGCGACCAAGCCGAGGAGCGCCATGCCCGCGGGGCCGAGCGGCGTCTTTTTGTCGTCGCGCATCAAATCGCGTTTCCTTTCACCATGCTATGCGCCTCGTCCGACCGTCGCCGACCGGGATTCAGCCCGGCCGCCGTCGGCGCCACATATTTTACACCAACGCGCCGGTTTGTCGTAGCCGTCCAAGCCGGCGCGAAGTTCAACAGCCGCAGCTTCCGGCGTCGTCGCCGGCGGCCGCGTCGCCGGACCCGGCGTCATCCTCGGCGCCGGAGTCATCGTCAACTTCATCGTCGGTCGCGTCGTCATCCAGATCGTCGTCGGCGATCGTGTCGTCATCCGACGCGGCGTCGTCGTCCGGCGCCGCATCGTCATCCGCCACGGACAACGCGCAGCGAAAACCGTCGTCGACCAGGTAGCCGTCATACGAATGGTGGTGGTGCAGGCCGTAGCGCGTCTGGGCGTAGAACCGCCAGTGCCAGCAGCCGGCTTCCGTCAAGATCTCCACCTGCGAGTTGGGGTCCTGCCAACCCATCAACGCGCCGCCGGCGACCAGAATCTGGTCCTGGCCGAAGCAAGATTCATCCCAGTAGCCGTCGACGAACTCGGCGACGTTGCCGAGCATGTCGCACGGCGTGAAGCAACGATCTCCCTGGCAGTTTTCAAAGCAGCAGCCGCCGGTGGGGAAGGACGAGTGCGCCGGTGGTTCGGTCACGTTGATGTGGCAATCCGCCGCCTGGACCTGATCATAATCGTCGCCGCCCCACGGCCAGAACGCGCCGTCGTAGCCGGAGTACGCGGTCTGCCATTCCGCCAGCGTGGGCATGCGTTTGCCGGCCGCGGCGCAGGCTTCTTTGATCCGCTCCCAACTGATGCAGGTCCACGGCAGCACGCCGACCTGCGATTGCGCCGGCGGAGGCGGGCCGTTTCCCGTCCACGAACCGTCGTAGGTCGCGGTGGCGTCGGGCTGGGACGCCTCGTATTTGTCGATGCAGAAATCGTCCACCGACTGTTCTTCGTAGACCGTGCCGCCCCAGCGCTCGCCGGAGTAGACGACCTGCGTGGTCCCGCCCGGCACGAACTCCATCCCTTCGGGGCACACCTGGGCCGCGGCGGCGCCCGCCAGGCAGAGCAACGCGATACACCAGATGAGAAGAACAATCCGCGCGGGGTCCGACGACGTTCTTTTGCGGTCCCGAGTCAACGGCGCCTCATCGCGCCTTGTACCAGCGCACCGGCTCGTCGAAGTTGCGCGGGCCGCCGTGCGCGCGGCCGGAGAGCAGCGTCGAGCTGACCAGCACGAGGTTGTAGTACACCGCGCCGCCCTCGAGTTCGACGATGAAGTCGAGCGTCTTGCCGCGGAACACCACGTCGCGCACCTTTTGCGTATCGGCGTTGGTCAGCGGCGTGATGGTGATCTTGTCGCCGCCGACCTCGATGCGATAGCGGTCGTTGGTCTGCTGGCCCGGCCATTCCTCTTCCCACACGCCGGCGAGCGACTGCCGGTCGTCGGCCCGCGTGGCCATCGGGCTCGTCGTCGCGCAGGCGAAAGCGGCCAACGCGACCAGGGCGACCAGCGCGAGCAGCAGCAAAATGCGTTGCATGACAACTCCTGTTCCGGTTTAGGATCATAATATGAAAAAAGAAGAATGAAAAACGAAGGGCGCGTGCTGGATCCAGTCCCACCGTTGAATCGCTGGGGCGTGGTCTCACCTACCTTTCAGTCTTCCAGTCTTCCAGTCTCCCCAAAAACCAGTATCATGTCGCGGATGAAAACCTACGCGAAAACCTTCGCGCTGTTCACCGCCGTGTTGATCGTGGTGTGGTTCATCACGCCTTTCTTCGGCGTGGTCGACGACGCGTACATCACCTACACTTACGCGCGCAACCTGGCGACGGGGCACGGCGTCTCGTTCAATCCGGGCGAGCGCGTCGAGGGCTGCACCGCGTTTCTGCACATGCTGCTGCTGGCGCCGTTCGCGCGGCTGACCTCGCGGCTCGACCTCGTGGCGCTGGTGTTCAACATTCTGGCCTGGGCGGGCGTGGCCACGCTGACCTGGAGTTTTCTGCGCCGCCGCGACGGCCGGCGTCCGGGCGGCATGGCCCTGTTCAGCATGTGCTTCGTGCTGCTCGGCTTGTCGGGACTCGCCTGGACTTACTCCGGCATGGAGATGCCGCTGGTCGCGCTGTGCTGGCTCGGCGCGGCGAAGCTGCATCTGCGCGAACGCGAGACGGGAGTGCAGCCGTGGGCGAGCGCGCTGGTCACCGTCGCCGCCGGCCTGTTGCGGCCCGACGGCATTCTCGTGGCCGTGCCGTTGGCGCTGAGCACGTGGTATGTCGGCGCACGCAAATTCAACTGGGCGAAAGCGGCGGTCTACAGCGCGATCGTCGTCGGCCTCTTCGGCGGCTACTGGTTCTGGCGCTGGAACTACTTCGGCTACCTGCTGCCGAATACGTTTTACGCGAAGGTCAACACCACCAGCCTCGCATTGACCATGACCGGCGTCGTCTACCTGCTGCGCTGGCTGTTCGGGATGGTCATTCCGCTGGGCGCGCTGGCGGCGATCATTTACGAGCGCCGCAGTCAGCGCACCGCGCCGCGCTGGGTGTGGGTGATGGGCGGGCTCGTGCTGACGTCGGTCGCGTATTGCCTGCTGGTCGGCGCGGATTTCTTTTCGTATCACCGTTTCCTGCTGCCGGCGCTGGCCCCGGTGACGCTGCTCTTCTGGTGGTTCGGCGTCGGCGCAAACGCCACGCGGCGCGCGAGCGAACATCGTGCGGCGTCGGCCAAACCCAGCGTCGTGCTGCTCGCCGCGCTGTTCCTGCTGGTGCAACTGGTGTACTTCGTCGGCCGCTTCTGGCCGCCGCAAGGCGTGGTGCACAAGGTCATCGTCGTCGACAACACCCAGGATTGGGGCCTGATCGCGCGGGAATTCAACCGCACCCTGCCCCCCGACGCCATGATCGCCACCATCCCGATCGGCGCGATGGGTTATTTCTCGCACCGCTATATTCTGGATATGGTCGGTCTGACCGACACGCACATCGCCCACCGGGCCGTGCCCACCGGGATGCTTATCACCGGGCACGAAAAGTACGACATCGACTACGTGCTCGCCCGGGCGCCGGCGCTCATCTACACCTGGCCGTGCATCATGGCTGAAGGGGCGCCAGGGCTGGAAGACTGGGTGTCGAGCAACGTCGGCGCCGAAGCGCAAATGAAAATGATGTCCGACGCCCGCACGCGCGTGAAGTATCGCCTGTGTTGGCTGCCGATGGGCTCGCGGGGCGGCGTGATCGGTTTGATCCGGCGCGACCTGTTCGGCCAACCGGCCTGGCGGATGTTCCAACCGATTCCGCCGGAGTACGACGAGTGGGTTTGGTACGCGTTCGACTCGAAAAACATTCCGGAAATGTTTCGCAAGGTCGCTGAATTGCGCCGCAGCCTCCTTCGCGGCGAGAAGCCGGAAACGCCCGAGCTGAATCGCGGGGTCGTGCTGCCGATCGGGCCGCGCCACTGAGAAAGGTTTGAGGTGTGAGGTTTGTGGTTTGGGACCTGCCGAACCCTCAAACCTCAAACCCCCAACCTACTTCAAGGCAAATATCGCCACGGGTCGAGCGGCACGTTGTGCAAGCGCACTTCGTAGTGCACATAAGCGCCCGCGCCCTGCCCGCCGCCGACCTGTCCGACCGCCTCGCCGCCGCGCACCTGTTGGCCGGTGACGACCAGCGTGTGCTCCAGGTGGGTATAGACGCTGGTCAGGCCGTGGCCGTGGCGGACCGCGACGTATTTGCCCGCCGAAGAATCATCGACCGCGAGCAGCACGACGCCCGGCGCCACGGCAACCACGTCCGCCCCGAGCGGCGCGGCGATGTCGAGCCCGTAGTTCATCTCCCACCGGCCGGTCTGGCGGTTGAAGTGGCGGCCGAACTCGCCCACGACCCAGCCGCGCACCGGCCAGCGCTCGGGCAGCGCGAACGAGTCGTATTGCTGTGCGGCGAAGAAGCGGTCGAACGGCGCGAGTTGTACGGCGCGCGCGTCGACCTGCCGCCACAAATCGGCTTCGCTTGCCGGCCGTGTCGGCGCGCCCGGCGTCGTCGCCGCGAGGAGGCCCGGCGTAACGGCCGCGCCGCTCGACCGCGACCCGCCTTCCCAGCGGGCCAGCGAAATTTTCGTGCGCGCGTAATCCACCGTTAGATAAACGGCCAGCGCGATCAGCAGCGCCAGCGGAATCAGCAGCAGCTTCAGCGTGCGCGCCGATACGCGCAGCCGCGTGATCTGCCCCTCGTCACGCAGCACGAGCAGCGTGTATTGCCGGCCCGGGCGGTGCGGCGGTTTCAACGCGACGCCCCGGCGGGCGCCGATTGCGGAGTGCGGAGTACGGAGTGCGGAGTGGTCATCACGAACCTGCGACATATTTTGTTTACGCCGTAGACCCTAGCCCCGGATTTCCCCGCCGGTCAAGACCCGGAACCAGCGAAGGCGTCAAAGTCCGCGGTAGACCTCGCGCCGATGGCCGATCCGAATGACCAGCACCAGCAGAATCCGGTCGTGCAGTTCATAGACGATGCGGTAATCACCCACGCGGACCCGATAAAAGTCTTCTCGCCCAGCGACCTTCCGTGCTTCACGCGGGCGCGGTTGAATTTCCAATTCTTCGAGCCGTCGAATGATGCGCTCACGGAGTTGCGCCGGGAGCTTGTCTAATTGCTTTTCCGCACTGGGTCGGAGTTCGACGGTGTACGCCATCGCCCTGGCCTCACAGCCCGTATTTCTTCTTCACTTCGGCCAACGAGACTGAGCCCTTCTCCTTTCGCGCTTTCTTGGCGAGCTTGAGGTCGATCTGATCTTCCATCGCCTCGATCAGCTTGAGGTCTTCGATGGGCACGAGCACCGCTGCGTTCTTGCCGCGTCGGTGGATGACAATGCGTTCGCCCTGGTAGATCACGCGGTTCAGCGTGTCGGCGAAATCTTTTCTTACCTGATGGGCGGCGAGCCGAGTCATAGGCGTTTCTCCTTCGTGTACGTCACGTACTACAAGTACATTATGTATCTATAGTACGTCATGTACAAGAGTGAATGAGCGCCCGGTGAATCAGTCTAAGTTTCGCGAGGGCCGATCGAACGATGAAGTGGCGCGCTTCACCGACTCTGCCGCGCCAGCGCTTCATCCAGCGGAACCGGATGCGTCAGGTTGTAGAGCCGCGGCTGAAAGTGCCTGGCCAGCAGGTGCGGCGTCGTTTCCTCGGGATAGGCGTAGCGAATATCGCCGCCGGCGAGTCGGCGCAAATTCTTTTTCCCGTACACCAGAAAGTACACGCCGCCCCAGAATTCGCTGATTTGGTCGATGCGGCGGTCGCCGATCTGCAGCCGCAGCGCGACGCCGTTCTTCTTGGCGAACACGCCGAAGAACCGCACGAGGTAGGCGCGCGTGTATTCGACCGTCTGGCCGTTGGGCAGCGTAACTTTGTAAGGCTGGTCCAGTTTGACCAGCGCCACGTCGTAGCGGCTCAAGGTCGGCGCCTGCTCGGGCATCGGCGTCGGCGACGGCGTGAGATCGGCGGCGTTCGCCAGCGCGAAGCATGCCGCGATCAGGACGAGCAGCAGCGCGGTTCTGTTCATGGACGCGGCTTGATCAACGGCCGCTCGAGCGCCTGCGGCAGCGGCGCCGCGGTGGTCAGGTCGAAGCGCGAGGGCTCGAATTTGAACGCCGTGCTGATCAGCGGCCCACTGCCGAAACGATACTTGATGGCGCGCCCGGCGAGGCTCATCAATTTCGGCTTCTGCTCGACGAAAAGATAAACGCCCGAGCCGAAACTCCGCCAGCCGGTGAACGGCTCGTCGCCGAAAAGCACGGTTAGCTCATCGTTCGACCGATTCCAAAATCTGCCGAACAAGCGAATGAGGTGGATTTGTTGAACGGTCGCGGTCTGGCCGTTCGGCAGCGTCACCGCCGCCGGTTGATTCAACTGCACCAGCGCCACGTCGTATCCGTTCATGTACGGTGTGTCGGGCGCGGCGGCGTCGCCGCGAACAAGCGCCGCCGACGCCAGCAGCGAAACCAACGCCAACCACCAAAGGGTGCGGGGCCTCATGGTCACCTCGGTGGGATCGCCGGCCGTTCGAGCGCCGGCTTGAGCGGCGTGACCGTGGTCAGATCGAAACGCCCGGGTTCGAACTTCACGCTCAGCGATCGCGCTTTCGTGGTGTTGCCGAACGCGACGCCGAAATCACCGCCGGCCAGCGTGTCGAGCTTCGACTTTTCGTAGATGAAGAAATAGACGCCGCCGGGAAACGAGCCGTGCTCGAGGATCGGTTGCGCGCCGACGTACAGTTGCGCGGCGAGCGCCCGGCTGTCGGCGAAGCGGCCGAACAGACGCACGAGATAAGCCTGCTGATAGGTCACCGTCTGGCCGTTCGGCTGCACGACCGGATGCGGCTCATTGAGTTGGACCAACGCGACATCGTAGCGTTCGAGGTGGATCCACAGACCGGGGGGCGGCGAGTTGGCCGACGCGATCGCGGCCGCCGCCAGCAACGCGGCAAGAACCAGCCAGCGCGTTTTCATCATCCGCTCCTTTCACCACTGGGTAAACTGAATGTCGTCGACCGCGAAATAGCCGGACGCGGTCTGGTCGAAATCGAGAATCACCGCCTGCACCTGCGACGGCAGCACCGGATCGCCGCCGGCGAAATCGGCCAGCGGAATGCGCACCGTGTCGGTCACCGACTTCGAGTCGTCATACGCGCCGCTGAAGATCACGCGGCACGGCGAAATCAGCGTGCGATAATTCGACACCGGCAGCGGGTCGGAGGTTCCGCCGTCGATCACCAGCCGCACCGAAAAATTCTGGTCCTGGCCGAAGACGTTGTAGTGATCGGCCGCTTCGTAGACTTGCCCGACCGCCAGCGCGATCATGTCGCTGTCGTCGCGCGAGGCGTCGCCGTATGACGGCAGGTCGACGCGGTACGACGCGCCCGGCGCCAGATACGCGAGCAGCGCGTTGTGCGTCGTGCCGGGATAGATCGTGTTCTCCTGCCAGAGATCGAAGTCAGCGCCGGTGTTGGTCGCGCCGGCCAGCGAACCGGTCTGCAGATTGGTGTCTTCCTCGTAGTCGTCGAGGTACTCGCGGTACTGACTTTGGAACTGCCGATTCAGATACGCGGCCGCCGCGGGGAACGAGGGGAAGTCGCGCTCGCCCGCCGCCATCAGCCGATAGCACGCGCGGCCGGTGAGCGTCCAACGAAACCACGCGGTCAGGAAAATCTCGCCGATCATCTGCTGGTCCGCCGCCGACATCAGCGGCAAGCTGGTATACGTCGGCGGGGCCGGGTCGGGATACTGCGCCCACACTGTGTTCCACTGCCCGTGGTTCGCGCCCTGCACGAAGAGCAGCGCCTTGTCCGCCGCGCCCGGCTCGTTCACCGGCAGCGCGCGGTCGTACATGTTCTTGCCTTCGAAGTCCGAGACGTCGCCGTCGTGCGAGCCGTGCATGATGAAGTAGTCGACATCGCGCAGCACGACCTGGTCGAAGCCCGCCGGGAAAAGCTGGCCGTCGACCGGCGCGATGGCGAACAGCGAGCGAATGTCGAAGTGGAAATCGAACAGCGGGTCGGCCGGGTTGTCGAGCGTCTGGTTGAACAGCCACGCCGCGCCGATGGCCTCGCCGCCGCGCGAGTGGCCCGCCAGGCCGATCCAGCGCATGTTGATCTTGCCGTACAGCGGGTGCGTCGGGTCTTTGTTCCACGCGCGGAAAAGTTGCAGGTTGCGCAAGAGCACGATGCCGCGCGCATCCATCTCACCCGACACATCTCCGTTCAGAAAATCCTCTTCCACCGACATGGCGATGAAGCCCCAGGTAGCCAGGTGCGAGGTGAGGTAATCATAACCCGGGTACGACATCTCCGACGGATCGTGATTGCCGTGCACGATGAGCATGACCGGGAACGGGCCGGGGCCGTCGGGGTAGTAACCCACGGCGTGCAGCGGGACCGCGCTCATCCTGATGCCGCGCACGAAGAGCACGTAGAAATCGGGCGCGAGGAAGAACCGGCGGATGTCGGTGGTCTGCCGGTTCGGATCATCCGGCCCGCCGTATTCCCACGGAACGATGCTGTACGGTCCGTTCTGCGCCGGGTCTTCCAGCGTGTTGCAATCGTCGGTCGGGAACGAGTCGTCGTCCAGGAACGTGTCGTCGTCGACCGTGTCATCGTCGGCGGCATCGTCATCGACCGCGTCGTCATCAATGGCGTCATCGTCGACCGTATCGTCGTCGATTGCGTCGTCATCAACGGCGTCATCATCAACGGCGTCGTCGTCGGCTTGATCGTCGTCCGGCGCAACGTCGTCATCGACGACGACATCGTCGTCCGCCGCGCTATCGTCATCGCTTCCGCCGCCGTGACCGCAGCCGATCGCGAACAACAGCGCCAGCAAGATCATTACCAAACACGCGGGAAATTTCTTCATGGGGGTTCTCCGTGACATTGGTATAACAGCGCAAGACGCGGGGAACAAGGCGCAGGGCGTTTTCAGCGCGCTACATTTGAGTCCAGAAGGGCGCTCCCTAGATCAGCAATCTGAATGCTGATACGCAATCACTACTCAGAACATGAACAATAGAAACCGCGAATCGTCGCGAATGAACGCGAATCTAAACCCATTAGCGTCTATTAGCGCAAATTCGCGGTTGAGAAATTACTCGGACTCATAGTTCGATGTGGGGCCGCGGCCAACTTTCATCCGTCCGGGTGAGCCGAAGGATCATGAACGACTGATAAGCCTCGCGGCTCTGCCGTTCGGTTTCACCCCGCGCAATCCGCAATCCGCACTCCGCGGCTCGACTGAGCTCGCCGAAGTCAATTCGCAATCTACCTGTCCCAGCCGCCGCCGGCGCGGAGCTTCTCCGTTTCTTTTTTCGCCTGGTCCTTGAGCATCACGTAGTCGGTTTTGGCCACGCGGTTGAGCGGCAGGGCGCCCGCTTCGAGAATGACATAATGCGACGGCCGCATGTAGGCGGCGATGCTCTTCGCGTGCTCTTCGAGTTCAGCGACGGTCAGCGTCGCGCCCGCCTTCTTCTCGACGAACAGCACCACGCCCTCGGTGAACACGTCGTGCGGCGCGCCCACGGCGGCGCAGGCGGCGACCTTGTCGACCAGCGCGGCGAAATGCTCCTCGATCTGCGCCGGGTGCACCTGATAGCCCTTCGGCTTGATGACCAGCTTCGCGCGCCCGGAGAAGTGCAGGCCGCGGTCGTCCTTGAAGCCGAGGTCGCCGGTGTAGCACACGCCGTCGGTCGACACCGTTTTGCGGTACGCCTCGACGTTGTTGACGTAGGTGATGAAGATTTGCGGGCCGGTGAAACAGATTTCCCCGATTTCGCCGTCGGGCAGTTCGTCGCCCGCCGCGCCGTCGTCGCGCATCGGTTTGCGGATCGACAGCGGCGTGACCGGCATATCGAAGCCGACGCCGGCCAGGATGTCGTCGACCGTGCCGTCGAGCGGCGTGTAGGTGACGAAGCCCGCCGTTTCGGTCAGGCCGAGGCCGGTGCCGAACTGCGGCGCCATCGTCGCGAGCTGTTCGAGGAACTGGCGCGTCACCTGCTGGCCGCCGTACAGCGCGAAGCGCAGCGAGGACAGGTTGAAGTCTTTGTAATTCGGCAGGCGCCACTCCATCGCGAACAAGGCGGGAATCTGGCCGAAGGCGTTGACCTGGTAGTCGCCGATCGCCTTCAGCGACTTCGCCGGGTCGAAAATATGCAGCACGATCGCCGTGCCGCCCCAGAACAGCGGCGTCATCAGTTGCTCGGCCTGGCCGCCGACGTGCGAGGGCGGCAGGTTGACCAACATACGCGCATCGCGTTCCATGCCGAAGCCGCCGCCCAGGCACATGCACTGCGCCTGGATATTGCGGTGCGAGAGCAGCGCGGGCTTCGGCAGGCCGGTCGAGCCGGTGGTGTAGATGACCTGGCAGCCGTCGGTTTCGCGCACGGCGGCGTGGGCGGCGACGTACTTTTTCAGCCACGGCATTTTCGCATCGGCCAGCGCTTCCTTCGCTTCGGCTTCCGCTTCAGCCGCGAGGGTGAAGGCGGACAGCGCGCCGTCAATCGTCTGGCCCGGCGGCGCGAATTGCACGAAGTGCTCGACGAACGGGCAATTCTGTTTCACCGCCTGCCCGAGCGCGCCGAAATCAGCCAGCGGCGTCTTGCCGAGAAACGCATAGCCCTTCGCCTTGATCAGCCCGAGCGAGCGAATGACCTCCGGCCCCTTGAGCCGCAGATCGAGCGGCGCGTGAATCACGCCGATCTTGCAGCAGGCGTATTCGAGAAAAACGTGCTCGGCCAGAAACGGCAGGCTGGTGGCGAAGAAGTCGCCCTTCGCGAAACCCAGCCGCAGCAGCTTCAGCGCCAGCGCGGTGCTCGCTTGATCGAACTGCTTGAACGTGTACTGTTTGCCGGTGTCGGGAAAGATGAGCGCGACCGCGTCGGGCTTTTCGCGCGCCCATTTTTCGATCACCCCGTGGACGAGATGGCGGTCGGCGAAGTCTTTTTCGAAGTGCTCCAACGTGTACTGCGGAACGCCGTGGCGATGGCTAAGTTCGGTCATGGGCGCGCTCCTTGGTCAAGACAAAGAATGTCGGTTAGCATCCGGGACCGTCATTCAACCACAGGCCCGGAGTGGCGACAAGATACGCGGTTTGTGTAAGATGGGTCGCGTCCAGATGGAGTGAACATGTCGAAACGAGTGCTGCTTGCCGCGCTGGCGATGTTGCTGCTGGCGGCGGTCGCGCGGGCCGACGAAGACGAAGCGCCGCTGCTCGGCTGGGGCGCGCGCGTCGCCAACGCCGGGACGATGCGCGCCGACGTGCTCGACTGCGCGGCCACGGCGATCGTGCGCAGCGGCAGGTTCCGGCTCACGGTGCTGCCGGCGCCCGCGACCCGCGACGATTTCGTGCGCGCGCTGCGGGCGGGCAAGCTGGACGAAGGGCTGTGGGTCGAGTTCATTCCGCTCGGACGCCGCGTGCTGTTGTCGCTGCTGCGGATCGAAGCGAAGACCGGCCTGGTCAAGGCGCAGCGCCTCGAACCCATCGACGAGGTCGAGAACCGCCCGTGCGATCTGGCGTATCGCCTGACCTGGGAGCTCGCCGAGAAGCCGCTCGATCCGGCGGCGAAGAAGTTCATCGATCAGGCGCGCGCGGCGTGGCGGGCCGGCCGGTACCTCGAAGCCGACGATCTCTACCGCAAAGCGCTGATCGTTTCCGACCACGCCTACGTCGCCTGCCGCGAAGCCGGGATGATGTGGGAAAGCGGCGGCTGGATCGACACGGCGCGCAAGTGGTACGCCCTGGCGCTCGCGCGCAACCCGCACGACTTCCTGACGCTCACGCACCTGGCGCGGCTCGACGAACAGGCCGGCCACGTCAACGAGGCGCTCGACGAATACGAACGGGCGGTGTTCTACGGCCCGCGGCTCATCTCGCGGTTGATGGACCTGGCGCGGCTGTATCTGCGGCACCAGCGGCCGGTCGACGCCCAGCGCATTCTGACCGAGGTGCTCGGTTTGGATCCGAACAACTACCCCGCCCTCGGCGAGATGGTGCGCGTGGCCGAAGCCAACGAGGATTGGCCGACCGCGGCGGCCGCGCTGCGCCGGCTGATCGAGCACGGCCTCGCCGGCGACGAGTATCGGCGAGAGCTGGCGACGTTTTACCTCAACGCCCACGATTACGCCTCCGCCGTCGAGGTGCTGGCCGATCTGTTGCAGCGCGACCCGTGGAACGCCGACCTGCTGCGCGACTACGCGCGCGCGAATCTCGAACTGGGCAATTACGACCTCGCCGAAACGACGCTGCTGCGTTTGCTGACACGCAAGCCGGACGATCTGCAGGCGTTGCGCGATCTGGCGCAAATCTATTACCAGTCGCACCGTTTCGTCGAAGCATTGAACGTGTTGCGGCGCGCGGCGTTGCTGGCGCCGTACGACCTCGCCGTGCAGCGCCTGCTCGGCAAGGCGTACGAACTGGCCGGCGATCCGTCGAACGCGTTGCTGACCTACGAGATGCTGCTGCGGCGCTCCAACCCGCTGGCCAGCGACGATCTCGACCGCTACGTGGGCCTCGCGCGGACGATGCAGCAGCTCGACCGTGCGCGCCTTTTGCTGAACGATCTATTTCGCCTGACGCGCGGCGATCGGGCCCGCGAGCTAGTGGCGCTGACCCTCGGCCGTCTCGAAGAACAGACCGGCCGCCTCGACGCGGCGATCAGCATCTACCAGCGCGACCTGGCGGTGACATCGAACGCCGCCCAAGTGCACTTTGAACTCGGGCGCCTGATGCTGCAGCGCGGCGATGTCGGCGGCGCGATGGACCACTTTCGCCGCATGGACCTGCGCGGCGCCGATCCGCGGCTGATGCTGGTGGGGGCGCGGATGATGAAGAAAGCGAGGCAGGCGGCCTACGCCACCGAGCTGTTCGGCCGCGCCTACTACCGCGACAAAACGCAAACCATCGCCGGCCTGCTGTTTCTCGAAGGGCAGATGCTCGCCGGCCGCGACGAAGGCAATCACCGGCTGCTGTACGAGCTTGACCAGACCGTCGTGGTCGACGCCGAGCGCGAACAGTTGCTCTGGCTCGAATTGTTCTTCGCGGCGGAAAACCACTTCGCCGACTTTTACGGCCAGACGCGCCAGTTCGCGCTGTTCTTCATCGGCAAACGCCCGCAGACGCTGGTCGACCTTTCGATGTGGGACGCCGTCGTGCGCCAACGCATCGCCGGCCCCGCGCAAGCCGAGTTGCTCGATCTGCTCCGGGTCTTCGCGCGCAAGATGCCCGTCGCCGACTTCGCCGCGAAGCACCACGTCGCCTCGCTGCAGCCGTAGCGGCGACACACCGGCCGGATTACAGCCCGCTCGCCTCGCGCACGAAGCCGCGCATGACGTCGCGTCGAAGTGGTTTGTCGAGGGCCTGAATCATTTCCGCCGCGTAATCATTCCTCGTGAAGCGGAACCAGATGGTTCGGTGCAGCAGCACGCCAACGCCGGTCAGGATGGCCGGGTCGCTCACGTCGCGGAAATCGTAAGGAGAGAAGACGTAGGCGTTTGGCGTCAGGCCCATGCCGAAGCCGATCTTGATTGACTCCGCCAGGTCGCCGGACAGCGACGCGAACCCGCCGGATTCCCGCAGCCGGTCGGCGAGCGGTCGACCCGGTCGACTCTCGGACAGCGCTTTGCCGACGCCCTCCAGAACGAAGCGGGACAACGCGGGCCGGTCGGAGAATTGGCTCCGCACCGACGCGGCGAGCGCGCCGAGGTCCGCGGTCGGCTTGACGAGCAGCATCTCCCGCGTGAGGCGGGCGCCCAAACCGCGATAGAACGGGCCGAGATATTTCGGCTCGAGCCGCCGGCCGAAAGGCAGCAGGTCGTCCCATTCCTGGGGGGCGTACTCGCCCATCAACTCCATGACCACCGCTTGCTCGAAAGGCTGCAACCCGGCGAGAAAGGGGCTGTCGTTCGGCGACTGCCGGCCCAGCCGGTCGACGATCGTGAACAGGTCGTCGCCCCGACTGTGCAACGCCGCCAGGCTCACCGGATGATCGCGCGCGGCCCGCACATAATACGCGATCGAACCGCCGCCCACCCCGGCCAGCAACAGGAAAAAGACCGCGCCTTGCACGGCCCGCAGCCGCGTCGCGCCGAGCACATCCCGGCAAGCCAGTCCCAGGCTGAGAAACAGAAACGGATAAAGCACCACGAGATAGCGATAACCCGCATAGGCGCCGGGGCTGTTGAACGATACGGGCTCCACGCGAAACGGTGAGACCGCGTACACCAGCGAAAACAAGAGCGGGAAAAAGAAGCCGGAAAGTTGCACGATGGCAAGCGCGTTCTCGTGCGCGTCTGCGCCCTCGCGGCGTGACGACCGCGTAAAGATTTCCCGGCGACGAAGCAGCGCCACGGCCCACGCGAACGCCACGGCGGCGCCGAACACCAGCGAGAGTACGGAGCGCGCGTAGTACGACCGGGAAAAAAGCGCCGACTGCCAAACATCCGCGCGCCAGAAGCGATAGAGCTTGCCAAGCGCGCGCGCGAAGCTCGACGTGGGCGTAAGCGGCGCCGGAGAGCGGCCCGCCGAGACGACGAAGAGGTTCGTCAGCGGGTAGTACTCGAGCGACCAGAGAAACGGCAGCAAACCGACCACCGCTCCCGCCGTGAAGGCGAGCAGCAATCGTTTTCTGGCCGGCGACGGCGTGGTCGCGACCAACATCAGCAACGCGAAACCCAGCGTCAGAAATCCCGCGTAGCAAAGATAGCCGCCGAGGCCGCCCGCCAAACCGGAAAGGCCGGCCGACAGCGTTTGCGTCGGCCAACGGCGCGCTTTGACCGTTTGGAACAGCAGATAGAGACAGACCCCGGTGAACAGCAGGCTTTCGGCGTGCGTGGCCCAGGCGGTGATCGTCATCAGGCCGAAAAACGGCGGCGGGAACGCAAAGAGAAAGCCGACGATCGACCCCGCCAAACGGCCGAAGAAGCGCCAGGCGAGCGCGGTCCAGACGATCAGCGACAGCAGGTTCCAGATCACGGCGGCGAGCTTCAGCGCGAGCAGCGACGGGCCGAAATATCGCCGGAACGGCAGGCTCAACAAGCCTTCGAAAGTCGTCGCCGCCATGTGCGCTTTGTACTGGCAAAGCGGCAGCGGAAGATCCAGGCCGCGTTCGACGACCAGGGCGGCGTTGCCCGTGGCCATCTCGTCCATCTGCGGGGACCAGCCGTCCTGACCGGGGCAGAAGATCAAGATCAAACGCGCGCCGAGAAATCCCACCGAGCAGACCAGCAAGAGCAAGATGAGCTGACCGGCGGCGGCGTGGCGACCATCGGCGGACTCGGGCGGATCAAGCAAGCGTCTAACCTTCGCGACGAACAATGTTTACCTCAGGCGCTACTATTGAAAACGACACGGTCGTCGGTCGCAGCGGCGATCATACCAAGGCCGCTCTCGCGTCGGCAACATTTTCTTCGCGGGGAAGACGAGCGGATTCACGAACTTGGAAAACCGGCGTCGTCGTGCTACCTTCGGTCATTCCTTTTCATCGAGTCGGATCGAAAACGGATGAGCAGTCAGCGCGTCGAGTGGGTTGATACCCTGCGGGGCATCGGGATCCTGATTGTCGTCTACGGGCACAATCAGATCGAACTCGGTCCGAGCAAATACCTGGAATTGGTGATGGTCCCCTTGTTCTTCTTCGCCTCGGGCCTGGTCTTTCGTCCGGGCAAATATGCGAATTACTGGGCGTTCGCCCGGCGGCGTTTACAGGGCCTGATCATTCCCTACTTGATCTATTCCGTGATCTCGTGGATTTTCTGGATCGGACTTTGGGTTTGGCTGCACTACAGCCAGGGCCAGCAGCGCTTCGGGCTGCTCTTCGTTTTGTTGACGCCGCTGGTCGGCATTCCGTACGGCGCGGCGGCCGACAAGATCATGCTCTACAACCTGCCGCTGTGGTTTCTAACCTGCCTGTTCTGCGCCGACAGTTTTTTCTACCTGCTGCAGCGGCGAATCAAATCGGGCGCCAAGCTGATGGCGGTGATGATCCTGCTGTCGCTGGTCGGTTTCGGCATCGGCAAGAAGCTCCCGATCCCGCTGCCGTGGAACGCGGACACGGCGCTGACCGTGATGGTCTACTACGGCGCCGGCTATCTGTTTCGCCAACGCTACGGCCTGAGTTTCGATTTCGCGTGGTGGAAGAAAATCGTGATCGGCGCGGCGTTTTTCGTGGCGTCGGTCTACGCCTGCGACCTCAACCCGCAGACCCATCTGTATAACAATGAGATCGGCAAATGGTGGGCGTTTCACCTGACCTCGGTCGCCAGCCTGGTCTTTTTCGTCATGCTGGCGCAACTGCTGGCGCGGACGTGGGTCATCAGCCAAATCCGTCGCAACGCGCTGATCGTCCTCGGGGCTCTTGCGGCGCTGATCGTCGTCTTTCCCTATTTCCACTTGGATAAAACCGCCCTCGACTTCCAAAACGCCCCCTTCGTCGCGGCGATGGTGCTGCTCTGGTGCGCCGGCATTGTCGTGTTGATGCTGCCGCTGATCGGCTATTTCGGCCGCAACACGCTGCCGCTGCTCGGGATGCACGTGGTGCTGATGATGGTCTTTCGCGGCATCGCGTACGGCGCTTACGGTATCGATTCCGCGCGGAAGGACCTGCACATCACGCTGTGGGCCTTGTACTGGGGCACGGGGATCGTGCTGCTGACGCTGCCGCTGATCTGGCTGTTCAACCGCTACGTGCCCTGGGCCGTCGGCCGGCTGCCCGGCAAGAAGGTCGCCCCGCCCAAGCCGGCGGCGCTGCCTGACGTTCCGGCGACGTAATCAGCGCGCGACTATTTCCTCTGCACCGCCGCAAGGCCGCGGCCGAATGCTTCGAGCAGACGCAGGCCGGTGTCGCGCCCGGTGAGGGCGAGCGCGTTTTCGTAGATCGTCATCCCGCGCATTTCTTTGTTGTCTTCCTCATAGCGTTCNNTAACCGACGTAGTCGCCGGTTTGGCTGGCGACGGCGGCGGCGCGGAAGCCGGCTTCCTCGATCTGCCGGCGCGCGGCCAGTCCGACGCCCGCGCCGAGATCGGCCGGGAAGCCGGTGAAGATGAGTTCGCCCGCGCGCACCACGGGCACTTGGGTGGATTCGCCTTCGCGTACGGCGCCGCGCGCGAAGCGGCGCGCATACAAGCGCACCGGCAGCAGCAGCCCGTCGAGCCAGGCCTTGCGGTCGGGAAACAAGCGCGGCAGCACGACGTGCAGCGGCATCTCGCCCGCGCCGAAGGCCACGCCGCCGGTCGCGGTCACCGGCTCGCTCGCGGCCACCGCGCGGTCGGCTTCTTCGCGCATCAGGCGGAGCAGCAAACGCAGATGGACTTCGACATCCAGCGGCCCTTCGGGAAAGAAAACGTTGACGCCGCCCACCGGGCCGACGATGACCATCGCGTCGTCGCCCTCTTCTTCGTACGACTTGCACAGCTCGCCGGGCCAGCAGGCGGAGGCGAGGTGGTGCTCGCGTTCGGCGACCACGACCGGGTGCGCGCCGAACGAAATGACGCGCAGGTTCCGTTTGCCGCGCCGGACGGTGACCACGGTCAGTCGGCGGTCGACCGGCCCGCGTTTGTGCCGCCGGTTCCAGTTCAGGTTGGTCGTCTCGGCGGTCCCGATGCTCAGCGTCGCCGGCGCCAGATCGCGCACCGCGTCCGCCGCGGCGGCGGTGATTCCCGCTGCCAACTTGTCGAAAATCGTCTGGCGATAACGCCCCATGAAGAGCGCGGCGGAGGGACGATCGACGTAACCGCCGGCCGCCGAATGCGTGTGCGTCGCGGCGAGCAGCAGGCCGTCGAGTTTCACACCCGCGCAGCGCATGCCGGCCTCGACCGCCTCGCGCAGCGGCGCGGACATGAGCAGCAGGTCGGTCGAAATCACCACCGCCGTATGCGCGCCGTCGGAGAACGCAACGGCCCGCGCGGCCAACGGATCGCGCACCGCCTCGGCCAGCCGCTCCTGCCGGTGCGCGTACCCCGCCAGCGGAAACGGCAGCGGCGGCGTGATCTCGCGGCGGGCGTAACCGACAAGCATTCGAGAATGAGTCGCACGGCGCTTCGTGGCCACGATGAACCCCCAGGGGAAGTGAAAAATGAAAAATGAAGAGTGAAAAATTGCGGAAGGAACCCACCGCCCTTCTCCATTCCTCGATGGTCATTTTTCACTCTTCGGTCGCCCGGCGCAAGGATGACCGTTGCACGTCGGCGGGATGTGGGTTATAGAACCAAACAAAACCCGTGTCGATTGACGGTCAACGAGTGTGCGTGCGCGCCGTAATGAAAGGAGCGGGAAACAGGTCTGCGGTGAGCCGCGTTTGATGCGGCCAGACCCCAGGCCCTAGTCCCCAGACCCCGACCATGCCCCGCGAAGACGAAATCCGCGTCGAGTTGGCGTCGCAGTCGGACTGCGGCTCGGCCGACGAGTCGGCGCGCGACTGCCTGGCCTCGCTGCGCACGCGCAACGGCGACATGATCGTCGTCGCCGACGGCATCGGCCCGGGGCGCTGCGCCGGCCGCGCGGGCAAGCTGGTGGTCGACGCCATTCTCGGATTTTTCCGCAACTGGGACGGCCACCAGCCGCGCCAGATGCTCATCGAAGCCGTCGGTCTGGCCAACACGACGCTGCGCGAGGCCGCCGCGTCCGACCCCGAATTGAAGGGCGCCGGCTCAACCGTGGCCGCACTGCACTTCTTCAAGGGCGTGGCGCGCATCGCGCATGTCGGCAACAGCCGCGTCTATCGCGTGCGCGGCAACGTCATCGACCTGATGACCAACGACCACACCGAGGCGCAGCGGCTCGCCGACAACGGCCAGATCGAGCAGGAGGCCGTGCGGCGCCACCCGAAGGCGCACGTGCTGTATCGCGCGATCGGCAGCGAGCCGGTGATCGACGTGGACATCTCCGACGCGCACTTCGTCGAGCCGAACGAATCGTACATTCTGTGCACCGACGGCCTGACCGACGTGCTCGCCGACGAGGACATCGGCCGCGCGGTCATCACGCAGAAGCCGCAGCAGGCGTGCGACGCGCTGGTGCGCGCGGTCGCCCAACACGGCGGGCGCGGCAGCCCGTCGGTGGCCGTGCTGCGTTTCTATCAGGCCCCGCGCGAAACGGCGCCGTTCACCGCCGGCCTGGCCGGGCCGCCGGCCATTGAACGCGCGACGCCCCGCCGCGCGCTGCCCGCGTTGGACTGGAGCCTGATCAGCGGCTGGTGGAAAGTGCGCCTGGTCGCGCTGGGCGTCTTGGTGCTGTGGTTCGTCGCGCTGCTGCTGGCCTGGTGGATCATCGGCGCGCGGCCGACGCCGACGGTGAAGAGCGTCGCGCTGCTGCCGCTGCTGGCGCCGGTCTGGCGCGGCCGAAGAATGTTCCGCCGAGAGGGGGGCCGGCGATGACGCGCTACGAATTCGCCGGCAACGGCGAACCCCCGAGCTTCGCCTCCGCGCTGATGACGCGGCTGTTCGATCTGTTGCTGATCGGCGGCTACATCGCCTGCATCGTGCTGACCTGGCTGCTGGTCGCGCGGCCGTCGCATTACGCCCCGGTCACGACGGCCAAACCGAAGCCCGGCGCGCACGCGCAGGCGGCGACGCCCGCGACCATGCCGCAGACGGCGGCCACGCCGGCGCCCGAGGGCGAGTCGACCGGCGCGGGGGCCGAAGGGCAGGATCTGATCGACGCGATGAATAACTATCTGACCCTGATCAACGGCCAGGAGTATGCCCAGGCGGTGGCCATGCGCGCCGACCATGATGTGCCCTCGCTCGACAAGCTGAAGAAGATCAAACATATGGCCGCTGCGTCGATCCGGCCGTATCCGCGCATCAGCCGCGACCGCGGCTCGCTGTATGTGGAACTGGCCATCGAGAAGGTGGACGCGAAGCAGGTTTGGAAGGGCCGCATCGATTGGGAAAAGCGCGGCGCCAAATGGGTGATGGTGAAATGGGACAGCCACGGGCAGCCGCCGAGCACCGGCGGGCAGCCGGCCGCCGTCAAACCCGCTCCAGCCGATCGTCAGGCCGCCCATTTTGCGGGCCNNCCGCCGCCGCGCCCGCGCCCGCGGCGAAGCCGAAACCCAAAGCCAAACCGGGGGCCGCGCCGAAACCGAAACCGAAGCCGACACCCTCGCCGGCCGCCGCCGTGACGCCCAAACCGGGCGACGCCTACGACTTCTCGTTTACCCATTAGCCGACGAAAAAAATAAGCCGATCGTCGTCACCCCGCATTTTTGCATTGACACTGCGCGTCATTTCATGTTTCCTTGCCGGAATTCTGGCGAACAAGGAGGAAATGACGGGTGAGAAAAAAAGATGCACTGCTCCCTTTCCTGCACTGGGGCCGCGTATTCCACAACTTACCGGCGCCGATTCTGATCGAACACGCGACGCAGCGCCTGGAAGGAGTGCTCGCGCGCGACGGCGCGCTGGTGGTGGCCACCGGCAAATACACCGGCCGCTCGCCGAATGACAAATTCCTCGTGCGCGATGAGGTGACGTGCGATCACGTCTGGTGGGGCAAGCACAACCCGCCGATGGAGCCGGCCGTTTTCGACGGGCTCGAACGCCGCGTCGCCGCGCATTTGCAGCATCGCGATCTGTACGTGCAGGATTGCTACGTCGGGACCGACTCCGCGTACCGCCTGCCGTTGCGCATCATCAGCGAGGTCGCCTGGCACAGCGCGTTCGCGCGCAACATGTTCCTGCCGGAAGACAACCCGAAGAAGCTGCGCAACTTCAAACCCGCGTTCACGCTGATCGACGCGATGACCTTCCACGCCGACCCCGCGCTCGACGGCACGCGCTCCGAGGCGTTCGTGGCGCTCAACTTCACCAAGAAGCTGGTGCTGATCGGGGGCACCGCTTACGCCGGCGAAACGAAGAAGGCCATCTTCACCGTGATGAACTACCTGCTGCCCGAACGCGGCGTGCTGCCGATGCACTGCTCGGCGAACATCGGCGCGCGCGGCGGCTCCGCGCTGTTCTTCGGCCTGTCCGGCACCGGGAAAACGACGGTCAGTTCCGACCCGCACCGCCGGATGATCGGCGACGACGAGCACGGCTGGACCGAGCGCGGCGTCTTCAATTTCGAGGGCGGCTGCTACGCGAAGGTGATCAGTTTGTCGGCGCAAGATGAACCCGTGATCTGGAACAGCATCCACCGGTTCGGCACGATTTTGGAGAACGTGACCATCGATCCGGAAAGCCGCCTGATCGATCTCAACGACGATTCGCGCACCGCGAACACGCGCGGTTCGTACCCGATCTCCTTCATCGCCGACGCCGAATTGAGCGGACGCGGCGGACATCCGCGAAACGTGATCATGTTGACCTGCGACGCCTTCGGCATTCTGCCGCCCGTCGCGAAGCTCACGCCGCAGCAGGCGATCTATCATTTCCTGTCCGGCTACACGGCCAAGGTCGCCGGCACCGAACGCGGCATCGTCAAACCGCAGGTCACCTTCTCGACGTGCTTCGGCGCGCCGTTCATGTCGCGGCGTCCGACGGTTTACGCCGATCTGTTGCGCGAGCGCATTCATCGCCACAAGGTGCAATGCTGGCTGGTGAACACCGGCTGGACCGGCGGCCCTTATGGCGTCGGCCGCCGCATGAGCATCGCGCACACCCGGGCGATGGTCAGCGCCGCCCTGACCGGCAAACTCGATCGCGTGGAGCTGCGCGCCGACCCGATTTTCAAGGTGCTCGTGCCGACGTCGTGCCCCGACGTGCCGGCCGAACTCCTGTCGCCGCGCAGCACGTGGAAAGACAAACGGGCCTACCAGGCCAAGGCGAAAAGACTGGCCCAGTTGTTCACCGAAAACTTCGACATCTTCCAAAAGATGGGCTGCGACGATTTGTGCGAGGCCGCGCCGGAGCCGTAAGACACTAGCGCCCTTCAGATTGCGGATTGTCGATTGCGGATTGCGGAATGTCAGAAACGGCTTGGGGCTATACCTGCTGTTAGCGATTTCGAGCGATGGTTCTTTTCATTGTCGTCAAACGTCGCTCCGCATTGCCGATTTGAATATGCCAGCCGCGAGCCTGCAAAGCAGGCGAAAGTTATTTAGCCACGGGCGTAAGCCCGTGGGATCGGTGTCCGTAAAAAAACGAGCCCCTGAAGGGGGCGAAAGACTCTTTCGCCCGCGTCGCGGGCTTCGCGCTTATTCTTTCGCCGCGTCCCCGCGCTGGCGCGCGGGGCTTGCCAGCTTTCGCCCGCCTGGCGGGCTCCCGGCATCCGACTCGTAATGATTACCGCCAGCTATAGGATAACCGAGGGATCGTGAGGTTTGAGACTTGGGGGTTGCGGCCGCGGGGCATTTTTCCCACCCCTCAAGCCTCAGGACTCNNTTTTTCCACCCCTCAAGCCTCAGGACTCAAGCCTCAATTTCCATTCCGCACCCTAGACCCCGCTCAGCATCCGCACCCGCTGTTGTCGTCATCGCCCGCAGGCGAAGCATCGTCGTCTGACGAGTCATCGTCCGCCGTGTCGTCGTCCGCCGCGTCATCATCGACCGCGTCGTCGTCAATCACATCGTCGTCAGCGGTGGAAGGCTCGATCGTCAGCGCGCCGGTCAGCGTGGCCGCGCCGAAATCGGTTTGCAAGGTGAGATCGTAGGCGCCGGTCGGCGCGTCGGCGGGGATGTCGACCGAGAAGGAGATGTGCTGCGCGTCGCCCACGCTGAGTTGCGCCGGTCGCAGCACGCGGTCGCCCTGCCGCAGTTCGAGCGACAGGCCCTGGTCGATGAAGCGTTCGCCGCTGAGCATGAAGATGCGCGACTCACCCGCCGCCGCGTGATCCGGCGCCAGGCCCACCAGCGAGGGCGCGGGGGTGAGTAGTAACGTCACGGCGCCGGCCTCGACACCGAAACGGCTATCGCGTCGCTCGCCGAGCGCGAGGTCGGGGTAACCATCGCCGTTGAAGTCGAGACAAACCAGCGCATTGCCGGCCAGCGAGCGCGCCGGGCCTTCGCCGGCCGTCCACGAAGCGCCGTCGGGCGCATGAGCGACCGCGCCGGTCGGGAAGCTGTCGCCGCCGAACCACAGGTGCGCGTCGCCGGCTTCGTGGTCGAGCCACGGCTGCGACACCCACAGGTCGTCAGCGCCGTCGCCGTTGAGGTCGCAGGTCGTCGTGCGCCAGCCGAAGCGTTTTCCGGCGGCGTCGCCGTAGAGCGCCGCGCGCTCGTTCACGTCGGCCAGGCGCCGGTCACCGCTCAGGCCGGCCAGCGGAATCACGTGCACCGCGCCGACCTGGTTCTGCGCGCCTTGGGATTCGGTCGGCGCGCCGACCACGGCGGCCGGACCTTCCGCCGGCAGATTCAACACCGACAGCGACGCGCCGAACTTCTGAAATTCGTCCGCCGCGGTGATCGTGAACGCCCGCGCGGACGAACCATACGTATACCCGTACACGCGCCCCGCGCTCTGCACGTCGCCGACGTTGACCGTCGGCGCGCCGACCAGCATCAGCGGGCTCTGCCCCGCGCGCGGCGCCAGCGCCAGCGAGTAGCCGAACCAATCGTGGTCCGCCTCGCCGCTGAGCGTCCAATCGGCGTCGGCCACGGTCAGGTTCCGGCCGCTGGTGAGGCCGGCGGAGGCCCGAAACACGGTGACTTGCCCGCGCTGCTGGCCGCCGGCCGGGGCGAACGGCATGCCGAGAATCAGGTCGTCGTGGCCGTCGCCGTCGACGTCCCCGGCGAGCATGGTGTAGCCGAGCACGGTTTCGATGTCGGTCGCCGTGATGACTACGTCGGGCGTGGTGGAGAAACCGCCGGCGCCGTCCCCGAAGAAGACGTCGACGCGGCCGGTGTACGCGTCGCTCTGTGCGCCGATGGTCGGCGACGAAACGACGAGATCGAGCTTGCCGTCGGCGTTCAGGTCAACCAGCGCCACGCTCCAGCCGAAGCGGCCATAGGTGTCCCGGCCGGTCAGCGTGAAATCGGCGTCGGCGACCGACAGTTGCTCCTGGCCGTCCACCTGCGGCCGGCCGAGCAGCACGTACACCGCGCCGAGTTGCGGCTGCCCCGGTTTGCCGTAGCCGGGCGCGCCGACGACCAGATCGGCATAGCCGTCGCCGTTGAGATCGGCCGTGGCAAGGCTCGTGCCGAGGTGGGCGTATGGATCGGCGGTGGTCAGGGTCAGCGAGCGGTCGGCCGGCGGCGGCAGCGCGCGTCCCGGCTTCGCCGGCGCGGCGCGAACCGGATCGGGCAGGCGCATCGTCACGCCGCGACCGTCGCGCTCGATGATGATGTCGGCCGGGCCGATGCCGAACGCGGCGAGCATGGCGTAGACGCGGTCCACGTCCACTCCGTCCGCCGGTGCAACGTGACGCGCGGCGACAGGCAGGCCGTTTTCCATATCGGCGATGTACTCGGGCCAGGTCCACGCCGTCCAGGCCGCCATGTCGTCGAGGCCGCCGAAGTGGTAGTCGAGGAACTGCTCGGTCATGAACGGCGATTCCGCGGCGTACTTGTCGAACAGCAGGCCGTTCACGATCCGCTCGCCGCGCGAACCCACGAACATGATGCCCATGCGGGAGGTGATCGCCTCGGGCGTGACGGTCGTATAGCCCTGTTCCTGATAGACCGCCGCCGCGTCGGCCGCGGCCACGTACCAATATTCCTCGAAGCCGAGGTCGATTTCGCTGACGGTCAGTACGTCGCCGCCGAAATCGGCGGCCGTATGCGCGTCGCCGTAGTTGCCGTGGAAATCGAGCTTGCTCATGGTCGTGATGAAACCGTCGAGCGGGCCGACGGTGAAGTGCCAGTTGAAGTCGGCCACCGAATGCGACACCGCGCCGAGGAGAAACACCGCCGACTTGATCGTGTCCTCGTCCCACGGCTGCGGATAGGTGTCGTGCAGGTAGTCGGCGTAGGCGGTCAGATAGGGCGGCCAGTGCGCCGCCTCCGACTCGTCCGGGTAACCGAACGAGTATCCCCAATCCGGAAACACCGAACCCGCCTGCAGCGCGCCGCTTTGCTGGGCGAGATAGTCGTCGAACGCCGGGTAGTCGTCCGAGTGGAAAAACGTGCGCGCCCGCTGGCTGATTTCGTCGTGCGTCGACATGCCGCAGGGCCGCGCGGGGGGCGCGAGCAAGAACGCGAACAAGGAAAAGATCGACAGGGTGAGCGTGATTCGATGCCGCATGGTCAACTCTCGGCCGTGGTGAACTGCCCGATCAACCGGGCGCATTGTAACGATTCGCCGGCCGTTTGTCTTTCGCGTTTGACAGGCCGCCTCGCCGACCCTACGTTGCGCAAAACGACGGGGGCGGACGCATGAAACGCGTGCTCATCACCGGGGCGAATCGCGGCATCGGTCTGGAATTCGTGGGCCAATTGCTCGCGCGCGGCGATCGCGTTTTCGCGTGCGCCCGCCGGCCCGAGCAGGCCGCCGAACTGCAGCAGTTCGCCGCCGCACAGCCCGAGCGGCTCGCACTGATCGCGCTCGACGTGGCCGATCCGGCGTCGATCGACCAGGCGCATCGCGCGGTGAGCGCGCAGACCGACGCGCTCGATGTGCTGATCAACAACGCGGGCGTCTTCAACTCGTTTCCCAGCTCGTTCGAGGGACACGGCGATCCGCCGTTCGGCCGTCTCGACGCGCACAATCTGACCGAGGTCTATCGCGTCAACGCCGCCGGGCCGGTACTGATGGCGCAGCGCTTCGTCGATCTGCTGCGCAAAGGAAGCGCACCGAAGATCGTCAACCTCACGTCGTATCTCGGCTCGCTCAGCCTCAAACACCACGGCGGCTATTACGCCTACAGCGCGAGCAAGGCGGCGCTGAACATGTTCACGCGGCTGCTGGCGGCCGACCTCGCGGGGCAGGGCGTCACGGTCATTTCGATTTCGCCGGGCTGGGTGCAGACCGGCATGGGCGGGCCGCGCGCGCCGACTTCGCCGCAGGAATCCGTCGCCGGCATGTTGCGCGTCATCGACCGCGTCGGCCCAAAAGAGTCGGGCCAGTGCTGGCAGTACATCGGCGAGCAGATGCCGTGGTAGACCGCTCGGCCGGCCCAGCGAACGATTTGCCACCGCCGCCAAACCCGCGATAGAATCGGTCCTCGTTCAACAAAAAAGTATTGGCGCAGCCGGCTCTCGAACCCGCATCCGTCGGTTCGCCGCCGCGATGCAAACTTGGGAAGCAAACCATGTTCTGGTTTATTTTTCCCATCGGCCACGAGCAAGGCCGGGTGCACGGGTGGCCTTACGCCACCTTCGCGCTGATCTTCATCAACCTGGCGGTGTTCTTCGCGACGCTCGGCCCGATGTGGGATTCGGTCGACGTGCAACTGTCGGCGCGGCAGGCCAAGCGTCAGTTGCTCTGTGAGGACTTTCTCGCTACAGAACGGGCCAAACCTAACGCGCCGTCCTGGCCCCCGCTGAATGCTGAATATTGTCAAACACACTACGACGAGTTCCGGCAATTCGCGACCGATTTCATCGCCGGAAAAGTCGTGCCGGCTGATGACCCGATGTTCACGGATTATCAAAAGCTCGTCGACACATGGCAGGCGAAAATCGATCGCGGCTTCGATCGCCGCTACGGCCTGGTCCCCAAGCACTTCAACCCGCTCAGCGCGATCACCGCCATGTTCCTGCACGCCAGCCTGGGTCACGTCGTCGGGAACATGATCTTTCTGTATCTGGCCGGCGGCATCTTGGAAGACACGTTCGGCGTGGTCGCCTACCTGCTGCTCTATTTCATCGCCGGGTTCTTCGGAAACGTGCTGTTCGCGCTGATGAACGCAGGCTCGAATGTCCCCATCATCGGCGCCTCGGGAGCGGTCTTCGGGCTGATCGGCGCCTTCCTGCCGCGCTTCGCGAAAGCCAAGATTCAGTTTTTCTACTTCTACTGGATCATCATCCGCTGGGGCAAGGGCTACTTCACTCTGCCCGCGTACATCGTGCTTCCTTTTTATTTCTTGGAGAACCTGGTTCCGGCGTTGCTCGGCGCCGAACACACGACGAACATCGCCTATTGGGCGCACGTCGGCGGCTTCTGCACCGGCCTGGGTCTCTATTTCGTGCTCCGCTATTTTCACCCGCCGGAAGAGACGGTCGAGGAGGAGGAAGAAGAGGAGTTGGAAGACACCAGCGCCATCGGCCGAGCGAAGCGCCGGGCCGAACGCCGGCTGAAGGGCGATCCGGAAGCGACGGACTTTTTCGGCCGTTTCCGCAAAATTCAGACCAATGTGGCCGAGCACAATGTCATCGTCGCCAAGCAGGACGCCGCGCGCCTGGCGAACGAGCTGGTCGAGGCCCGCGACCTCCCGCTGCTGGGCGACCTGGCGCGGTTTTTTGTCGACGTGCCCGGCGAGCCGCCGATTCCCGATCGGGCGTATGCGCTGCTGGGTCCGTACTTTGCGGAGAGCGAAATGCCGGAACTGGCGCTGCAGATGTACGAGACGCTCCTGCGGCATTACCCGACTTCGCCGTTGGCCCCGAAGGCGCTGTTCCAGTCGGCCCACCTGCTCGCCACCGCGTCGCACAACGCGCCCGCGGCCCGCGAGCGACTGCGCCAGTTGATTGCTCGATTTCCGATGCATCCGGCGGCGGCCGAGGCGCAGCACGTGCTCACGGCCGCGGGACAGACCGGAGCTTTGCGTTTCTGAGACGCCGCGAATTTGCGGGCCATGACTGACGCGACTATCATATCGTTCACGGCGGCGAATCGTCGAAGGAAGCGGGTATGAACGCGGAAAACGAAAACCCCGGGCGCGAATTCAGTCGGCGGCAGTTCCTCCAACGACTTGGCGTATTCATGGGCGGCGCGATGCTGTCGGCCTGCGCGCCGGCGGCGTCGCGCGTCTTGCTGCGGCCGATCCGCCGCGACGGGTCCGGCGACCGGCCGAAGGAAAAGCTGATTTTCATCGCCATCGATTCGCTCGACCCGAACTATCTGAAGCTGAATCGCCACGGGCAGCCGGGCGGACGCGACGGCGATTGGCTGATGCCGAACATCCGCCAATTTCTGAACCGCGCGGTCTGGTATCCGAAAGCCAGATGCTTCCTGCCGTCGATGACCGACACGAATCACCTCAACGCGCTCGCGGGGACGATGACCGGCCAGACGGGCGTGCTGGGCGTGCAATGGCAGTTCGCCTCGTGGGGCGCGAACGGCAAGCCGAAGCTGGTCACCACGAATCTGTCCCGCCTGTGGGACGACCAGGGCCGCCCGGTCGATACGATTTTTCACGCCTGGAAGCGGCGCTGGCCCGATTCGCCGACCACTTTCATTTCCGGCAAGGGCTGGGTCGCCGAGATGTTCGACACGCCGGAACGCCCGGCGGTCGATGTGCTGGTCACCGGCCGCCATCACCCGGCGTATTTGAAAAAGCCGCCGCACGAACATTTCGCCGATCCGTCGACCGATGAAGACGCCGCCTGTGATCCGCGGTCGCCGCTGAAGCCGCACGGTGAAGACCCCATGTCCGGCGTCAATTACGGATTGTGGGACGGCCAGACCGGGCAGTTGACTCGGCTGATGGAAGCGCTGCCCGCGCGTTTTCCGCACGACGGCTGGATCGTCGATTCGACGCTCGAGGTGTTTTCGCGCGAAAACCCGGACCTCGCCTATATTCTGATGGCGCAAACCGACGACGCCGGCCACTGCCTGGGCACGGGGTCGAATCCGCCGGAGTTTGTGGCGCCGGCGACGCCCTATCGCCCGCCGTGGTGGTGTGCGAATCAGCCGGAGTACCAGTTGGTCAGCCGCCGCAACACGATGCTCTTTCTCGACCCGATGCTCGACTCGATTCGCGACACCGACTTTCATTTCGGCCGCCTGATCGCCGGCCTCGAGGCGCAAGGCGCGCTGAAGAATGCGGTCGTCGTGCTGCTCAGCGACCACTCGATGATTAATTATCTGCACGTCGCCGATCCGTCGACCATCGATTTCCAGCAAAAGCTGCTCGACGCGCATCTGGCGGACAAGCACGACCTTTTCGCTTTCACGCTGTGCAGCATCGCCGGCCTGTTCTGGCGCGAACGGAAAGACCAGGCGGCGCCGGCCAAGGCATTCTTGCTGAACCTGCGCGCCCGGAATCCCCAGACCGGCCAAAGCGAATGCCCCTGGTGGGTGCTGGACCGCGATGACATGCGCCGCGGCGTCGAAGGCGTCTGCCTGCCCGGCGAACTCTATCAGCCTTATCTCGTCGACGGCGAGCGCAGCGGCAAAACCGCGTGGCCCGACCTGTTCCTCTTCGCGAAGAACGGCTGGCAGATGCCGGTCCACGGCGGCACGATGCCGAACACCGGCCTGCAGTTGCCGCGCTGGCTGCCGCCGTTTCTGCCGTTCAACGGCGGACACGGCTCAGTGGATACGCTGCCGATCACCGCGGCCATTGCGCGCCCCGGCGCCGCCGCGCGCGTGTTGGACCGCGAGATCCGCATCGCCGATCTGGGCGTCACCGCCGCCGCGTTGTTCGGTTTGGAGCTGCGTTCGTCGACGGTGGGGAAAGATTGGCGCGCTGACCTGGCTTAGAGCAACTAACGTTTTCGCCGATCCTTAGCGCTGATTCTTAGCGCGGATCCCGAGTATGATGTCGGCAACGTGCCGCCAGCCCTGAAAGGGCGTCATTCGCCAGCCCACGGCGTGAGCCGTGGGTTCAGATGCGCCTTTCCATCGGAGCCCTGAAGGGGCGTCATCCGGCAACTTGGTCCGCGCCAATGCCGCCCTTTCAGGGCTCGCTTGATATGCTCGGCGCTTTCCCAGGGCTGCCGCCCTGGGCTTGCGGATAACGCCCCCGCGGGGCTCAGGAACAAGGTTGGCCCAAATCTTGTGGTTACAAGTAATCGTGAAATGCTCTAGCTCGTTTCCCCGAAGAGAATCGCAACCGAATCGCAAACCGGCGTGTAACCGATCCGCTGGTAGATGCGGTTGGGCGTCGGGCTGGCGGCATCGGTATAGAGAAAACAAAACCGGCGGCCGGAATCGAGCAATCGCTGGCTGAGCGTCGCCACGGTCGCCGACGCGTAGCCGCGGCAGCGCTGGGCCGGCGGAGTGTAGACGAGATTCACCCGCACGCCGTGCGGCGTCGGTCCGGCGAAGGCGGCCATCGACACGGGCTCGCCGTTTTCCCAGACGAACAACGCGCCGCGGCCGACGTGCTTGCGCACCAATTGCTCGGCGGTGTTACTGTCCCGACGGCCGCCGGCGGCGCGATCGAAGTCAATGAACCATTCGATCAGGTAGTCGATCTCCCGCGGCTCGGCCGGGCGCAGCCGCCCCGGCGCTTCGGGTTTAGCCAAGACCTTCGTGAGCTGATAGATCCGCTGGCGCATCTCGACCACGTACGGCGCGCCGGTGGCCTCGGTCCACAATTCGGCGAGGGCGGCGGCCGTTTCGATCGGTCCGACCAGGCCGGACAGCTTCACTTTTTCTTTGCGCAGATGCTGCACCAGGACGGACAGATCGCCGCGCGCCAAGCGCGTGACGATCAGCGGTCGCGGCGGCGCTTGGAACACGGCGGCGGCGGTGGTGCGGCCGTGTTGAGCGACCGACATGAACGGCGGCAGCGCGGTGTAATCCGGATCGGCGGTGATGGCCAGCGCCAGACCGAGCATCAAGTTGTTCTCGGCTTCGTTCCGCTCGAGGAAGTCCGCCGCCTTGGCGACGAACTCGGCGGCGTGATGGCAACGCACCCAGCGCATGGAACTCCTTCCCGCGTCCGGCGATCATTTCAGCGAATGTAAAACGGGGATGCAAGCCGGTCGGCGTCGCGCGGCTCGCCGGCTAGTGCGGCAAGTACCCCAGCGCCCGCAGCCGTTGCTTTTCCTCGTCGGTCAGCGATACGGCGCGCTCGGAGCGCTCGGCGCCGGAGAACAGCGCGTGCGCCACCGCGGCGATTTGCGCGGCCATCGCGTCATCCAGCAGGTTCTTCAACTCACCCGGATCGAGATCGGTCCGCGTGAGCAGCGGGCCGAAGGCGAGATGCATGGTCTTGAGTTGCAGCTCGACGCCGCTGAACCATTTCCAACGGCCGTCGGAAACGTAGCGCGCGGGCGTCGCCGAAACGAACAGGTTCTCGCCGCCGAGCCAGCGCGGCGTCGGCACGGGCTTCTCGCCGCGCACCGCGGACGACAGGTCGAGGCCGTCGATCTCGCCCAACCCGCCGCCCAGACCCAGCAGGCCGAGCAGCGTCGGCGCGACATCGACCAGGCTCACCGGCCCGTCCACCACCTTGCCTGGCGGCAGGTTCGGCCCGGCGATGATCCAGGGCACGCGGATTTCCGGCTCGAACAAGGTGATGCCGTGGCCGTACATCCCGTGCTCGCCGAACAGGTCGCCGTGATCCGACACCACCGCCACGATGGTCGGCCGCCCGGCTTGCCGCGCGGCGTCGATCACCTGCCCGGCCGCGCGATCGGCCGCGTAGACCTCGCCCAGATACAGCGCGTGCGCCGCCTGGGTCAGGCCCGGCGGGCCCTGCCGCATCGCTTGGGCCAGGTCGAGGTAGTCGGTGAACTCCTGCACGTGCACGCGATCGGCCAGCGCCGTGTCGCCGAGCAACGTGCTCGGAATTTCGCTCTGTGGATCGTACGGCCAATGCGGATCGTACAAATGCAAAAAGAGAAAGTACGGCGCGTGCGCATCGCGCCGCCGCAGCCAGCGCAAAGCCAGCGCCGCCGCGTCCGCCGCGCGCTCCGTCGGCGCGTGCTCGACCTCATCGTAGCCCTGGCCGAACCCGTAGGGCGCGTCGACAAACAGATGCGAAACGACCGCGCGCGTCTCATAACCGCGGGCCGCGAGTACTTCGGCCAGCATGATCGCCGAGCGCGGTACGGCGTCGGCCACCCGGCGCACGCCCAGCCGCCACGGCCAGCGCCCGGTGAGCAGCGCCGCGTGCGACGGCAGCGTCCAACTCGACGGCGCCCGCACGGTGGTGAAGCGCACGCCGCGCGCCGCAAGCTGATCGAGATGCGGCGCCGCGCTGACCGGCGCGCCATACACGCCCAGCGCGTCGGCCCGCAGCGTGTCGATGCTGATCAGCACCAGATTCGGCAGGTTCGACGCGGGTCGCATCCGCCACGTCGCGAGCGCCGGACCAGCCGCGGCGGAGGACGCGATCACGATCAACGCGATCCAGCGAAGCAGGTGGACCGGCCGCGTCGCTTCGTCGCCGAGCCGACGCCCGATCGGCCGGCGCAGCAGGAGGTAGACGATCAGGCCGAGCAGCAGCGGCGCCAACAACGGCGGCGCCAGGACCACCGGCCGCGACAGAAACAACGACGGCAGGCGCTCGGGCAACAGCGCCCCGGCGAGAATGCGCCCGATGAACACTTCCATCGAGACGGCGTCGGCGGCGAACAGCGGCATCTTGGCCGCCGGCGTCGATTGCAGCAGCGCCCGCAGCACCACCGGCGCCGCCGCCAAAAACGGCAGCGTCGTCAGCCAGCCGCACGCCAACGCGGCCAGCGCCCGGCGCGGCGCGAGGAACAGACGGAAGACCGCCGCCTGCACGATCGCCAGCGCGCTCAACCCGAGCCCGACGAATACGCCGATCAGCGCCGCGTGCGCGGTGACGCGCCAAAAAAGATAATCCGACCAGCCCCAATAATGTTCGGCGACGCCTTGCCACAGGCCGCAGCCCGCGCCGGCGATCGCCGACAAGCCCGTCACGACGAGCGCGAGGCGGATAAGCATGGAGGTGAAACGCAACGACTTCATGACGGCGAACCGGGTTCGAGACGCGGCAGGTCCTGAGGCTTGTGGCTTGACTTCGGCGAGCTCAGTCGAGCCGAGGCTTGCGGGGTGATTGGCCACGCGTTTGGCATCGCCTCCCACCCCTCAAGACTCAAGTCCCAAGCCCCAAGCCCTCCGTCTGCTGCGACGAACTGCGCCGTGTCCAGCCAGACCACCCACGTGCTGTCGTCTTCGTGACGAAACACCTGCAGGCGTTGGGCGCCGCGTCGCGCTTCGTACGCCCAGTGACCGTCAGCGGCCGGCGTGAACGGACCGAGCACATTGGCCAGCGCCTGGCGCACGCGCTTCACCGTGCCCGGCCCCGTGGCGAAGCTGATCGAGGCCAGCTTGCCCGCACGAAAGATCAGGCGGATGTCGCGCGCCTCGCCGATCGGTCCGGTCGCGCGCCACGCTTCGAGCGACGCCGGCGCTTCCGCTTGCGCCAACGTCGGGATCAGCTTTTGCGCCCGGGCCAGCGTCGAGCCGAGCGGCAGATCGTGCAGCAGAAACGGATCGGCGGCGTAAGCGGTCGTCGCGATCAACACCAGCAGCGTCAGGATGACCAGGCGTCTCATGCTAATGCCCCGGCGTGGACGCGGGCGGCGTCGGCGTCGCGCGCGAAGACGCCACACGTTTCGCCATCAGCTTGACCGCGTAGTACGGCCGAAAATCGCCGCCGCCGTCGTCGACGAAGAAGCGGATGTAGCCCTCTTCGATCCGCACGCCGTCGCTCGTGCGCAGCACGCCGTCCGCGCGCACCCGCCGCAGCTCGACCAACACGTCGTCGCGCACACGCAGCTCGTGGTCGTCGACGAGCGTCGAGCGCGTGAAGCGCGACACCTTGTCGCCGAAGAGCGTCAGCTCCACGACGTAACGGCGCGGGTCATTCGGAGCGGGGAAGATCGACAGTTTCGCGTTGGTCGGCGTCGCGACGTTCTGCTCGTCGAACACATTCGCCGGGCCTTCCCAATTGCCGAGGAACAGGCGCGCCGCATCGGTCGACTGCGCGAACGCCGCCGCGCACGCCGTCAACACCATCAACGCCACGATGAATCGCCGACCCATCGCTCCAGCCTACTTTTTTTAATGGAAAAAACAAAGCCGCCGGGTTATCGCGTGAACAGCACCTGCCCTTTGCGCACCGTGCGCAGCACGCGGATCGCGGCGATGCGGTCGGCGACCACGCGCGTCGGATTCTCGCTCAGCACGACCAGGTCGGCGCGTTTGCCGACGGTGATGGAGCCCTTCACGCTTTCTTCAAAGTGCGTGTACGCGGCGTCGATCGTGTAGAGCCGGATCGCCTCGGCCGCCGTGATGGCCTGCTGCGGTTCGAAGCCCTCGCGCGTCACGCAGCATTGCATCGCGTGCAGCACGTCGGTCGATTCCACCGGCCCGTCGGACGAACCCGCGACCTTCACCCCCGCGTCGAGCAACGCGCGGAACGGATACGTCCACTTCGCGCGGTCCGGCCCGAGCCGTTGGTGCAGCCAGCGTTTTTCGGAGTGCAGATAGAGCGGCGTGATCGCGGCGATCAGGCCGAGGCGCGCCAGGTCGGCGATCATCCGCGCATCGAGCACCGACGCGTGTTCGATGCGATGGCGATGATCGCGTCGCGGATGCTCGGCCAGCAGGCGCGCGAACAAGTCGATGCACGTGCGGTTGGCCGCGTCGCCGATCGCGTGGATGGCGATTTGCAGACCGGCCGTGTGCGCGAAGACCATGCGCCGGTAGATTTCCTTTTCGTCGAGCAGCAGGAAACCGCGCTGCTTCGGCTGGTCGGTGAACGGCGCGAACATGAACGCGGTGCACGAGCCGAGCGAACCGTCGGCGATGATCTTGATCGCGCCGATGCGGCTCTCGCCCGGCTCGCCGTGCTGCAGCGGCGACTGGCGCGCGGCCTCGACCGCCGCCAGCGCGCGCGCGAACACGATGCCGTAGATGCTCAGCGGAAAGTGTTCGGCGAGCATCGACATGATCATCACTTCCAGCGCGCCGCCGTCGCCGATCGGCCCATCCTCGTCGGTCTGCATGATGCCGCCGATCGAGGTGACGCCCTGCGACAAGAGTCTCGCCGCGATGATTTTCGCGCCGGCGGCGAAGGCCTCAAGGCTCGGGATCGGCAGCGCCGAACGCACGAGGGCCGATGCCGTCTCGCGAAACGGCCCCGCGGGGTAGCCGTCGGGCTCGCGGTCGATCGCCCCGCCGTCCGGATCGCGCGCCAGCCGCGCCGCGCCGCACGCTTCGATCGCGCGCGTGTTGGCGATGGTCATGTGGCCGTCGTGTTTCATCAGCGCCACCGGCCGATCGGGGCAAGCCGCGTCGAGGTCATGCCGCGTCGGCAGCCGCGCCTCGGCCAGATTCTGTTCGTCGAAATCCAGCCCGACGATCCACTCGCCGGCCGGACGCCGCCGCGCCATCTCGCGCAGCCGTCCTTGCAGTTCAGCGAGCGAGCGCACGTCGCGCAGATTCACGTTCAGGTCGTAATAGATTTGCATCAGCGGATGCAGGTGCGTGTCGATGAACGACGGCAGCAGCGTCGCGCCGCGCAGGTCGACGGCCTCGTGCTCCGGCCCCAGCGCCGCGCGGCATTCGCGCCACGAACCGACGGCCGCGATCACGCCGTCGCGCACCGCCACGGCCTCGGCGGTCGGCCGCGCGTCGTCGACGGTGTAGATGTCGCCGCCGAAGTAAAGTTGTCCGGCCATGCAGGCGAGCCTTTCGTTATTCTTCTTCGATGCGCAGCAGAATCCGGTCGGGCTGCTCGCCGCCGCGCAGGGAGGAGACCGCGCCGCGCACCACGCCGGTGAGCATGTCGGTGACGTACGCGTTGAGCGGAATGCGCCGGCCGTTCACCAGCAATTGCACGCGCCGCGGTTTGGCGGATTTGAGGAAGCGGTTCTCGATGAAGTCGACCACCTGCTCGGGCCAATTGAGGTCGAGCACCGGCACGTCCACGTGATGCGGGAAGTCGGTCACCAGCGCGAGCCAGGTCGGGTCATCGCAGCAGACGAACGTTTCGTCGGGCTGACCCTGCCGCCAGACTTCGATCTTCGGCGCGTCGGCGTGCTTGAAGCCTTCGGTGAGGATCAGGTCGGCGTCCGGCGCGAACGCGGCGATGAGTTCGTCGAGCGACGGCTCGGCTGCGTTACGCCGCACGATCGCCGTTTTGCCCGGCGAGGAAATCATCACTGTGGGCGCGCCCGTCGCGGCGAAGCGATAGGTGTCCTTGCCCTCGTGGTCGATGGCGAAATCGCCGTCGTGGTGTTTGATCACCGCCACACGATAGCCGCGCTCCGCGAACAGCGGCAGCAGCTTGCAGATCAGCGTGGTCTTGCCGCAGCCCGACGTGCCGACAATGCTGACCACCGGTCCCATGACGTCCCCCTATTCCGCACGCTCGAGCTCGGCGAGCTTGCGCCGGATGGTGTTGCGATGCAGGCCGAGCAGCCGCGCCGCCCGCACCTGACAGCCGCCTTCGTCGAGCGCCGTGCGCAGCAGCACGCCCTCGACCATCGCCGTCACCGTCGCGTGCACGTCGCCGGTCGCGCCGGACGGCACGGCGCGCATCAGCCGGCGGCAAAACGATTCGAGCATAGCTTCCCACGATCCGACCGACGATGACGACATTTCCCCACCCCGTTTTCGCCTAATGCAACAAAGCGCTTCGACCCAATAAAAAACTAACCACGCGGCAATAAAATGCGCGTCTATTCTAACAGCACCCGTTCGGTGATCGCCAGCAGCGTCGCCGCGTCGGGCGCGGTCGCGATGGACTGCCGCGCCTGGGCCGCGCCGTGCATGCCGCGCACGGTTTGCAGCGCGAACTTGCGCATCTCGCGCACGGCGACGGCCTCGCCTTTGTACGCCGCCAGCGTCGCCAGATGCAGCCGCAACGCCTCGAACTGCTCGCGGCGATCCGGCGGCGTCCACTCCCGCCCCGCGAGCGCCGCGCGCGCGGCGGCGAAGATCCACGGCCGCCCGACGGCGCCGCGGCCGATCATCACCCCGTCGCAGCCGGTTTCGCGCACCAGACGCGCCGCGTCCTCGCCGCTGCGCACGTCGCCGTTGCCGATCACCGGCGCGCGCACCGCTGCTTTGACCGCGCCGATCAACGACCAGTCCGCCTTCCCGGCGAACATCTGCCCGCGCAGCCGCGGATGCACGATGATCGCATCGACGCCCGCCTGCTCCGCCACCCGCGCGCACTCGACGACGTTCACCGCCTCGGCGCCGGCGCGCAGCTTCACGGTGAGCGGCAGCGTCGTGGCCGCGCGCATCGCCGCGAGAATGCGGCCGAGCAGCGGCGGATCACGCATCAGCGCCACGCCGTGCCCGCTGGCCACGACCTTGCGCACGGGGCAACCGGCGTTGAGGTCGATCAGCTCGACGCGCGCCTCGCTTTGCACGATGCGGCACGCCTCGGCCAGGCGCGCCGGCTCCTTGCCGAACAGTTGCGCCGCGAACGGACGATCCGCTTCGTCGGCGTCGAGCAGCGCCAGCGTTTTACGCCAGCCCTTCGACGAACGCCGCGCGAGCGTCAGGCCGTCGGCGCTGACCATTTCGCTGACCGTGAGATCGACGCCGTAGCGCCGGCACACGCGGCGGAACGCGTAGTCGGTGTAGCCCGCGAGCGGCGCCAGCGCCAGCGGCAGGTGATCGCCGAAGTCGAGATCGCCGATGTGCACGTTACTCGCCGGGCCGCAGCCGCAGCACGTTCGCCTCTTCGGTGACGCGGCCGATCACCGCGCGGACCGGTACGCCTTCCTCGGCCAAGGCGGCGAGCAGAACGTCGACTTTCTCCGGCGCGACGGCGAAGAGCAGCCCGCCGCTCGTTTGCGCGTCGTTCGCCAGCAGCACGTCGTCGCCGGACAGCGCCGCGTCCACCCGCAGCCGCGGCAGCGCGTGATCGCGGTTGGCGTGCGTGCCGCCGGGTACGAGGCCCAGCGCCAGACACTCGCGCGCGCCGGGCAGCAGCGGCAGCGCGTCGAGCCACAGTTCGCCGCCGACGCCGCTCGCTTCCAGAATCTCCAGCGTGTGCAGCGCCAGGCCGAAGCCGGTGACATCGGTGACCGCGTACACGCCCACGCGCCGCGCCGCACGGGCCGCACGATCGTTCAGCCGCGCGCACGAGTCGATGATCGCGCGCTCCGCGTCGGGCGGCCCCATCTCGGCTTTCAGCGCGGTGGCGAGCAGGCCGGTCCCCAGCGCCTTGGTCAGCACCAGCCGGTCGCCCGGCCGCGCGCCGCGTTTGGTCCAGAGATCGCGCGGGTGGACGACGCCGGTCACCGCGAGGCCGTATTTCGGTTCCGCGTCGTCGATAGTGTGCCCGCCGATGATCGCCACGCCCGCTTCGTCGGCTTTCGCGTAGCCGCCGCGCAGGATCTCGGTCAGCACCGCCATGCCCAGCGGGCCGCGCTGCGGAAAGCCGACCACGTTGAGCGCGGTGAGCGGCGTCGCGCCCATCGCGTAGATATCGGACAGGCTGTTGGCCGCGGCGATGCGCCCGAAACTTTCCGGGTCGTTGACGATGGGCGTGAAGAAATCGACCGTCTGCACCAGCGCGAGGTCGTCGCGCAAAAGGTACACGCCCGCGTCGCCGCCTTGCGCGATGAGCACCCGCGCGTCGTGCGGCCGCGGCAGTTGATCCAGCACCTTCGCCAGCTCGCCCGGAGCCAGTTTGCAGGCTCAGCCGGCGCCGTGGGACAACTGGGTCAGCTTGACATCGCCCATGTCGCTCCTCATAGATGTTGCAGAAAGCTTAGATGAGGTCATCCGCCGCGCGCAAGCCGAGCCGTATATTTCGGCGCGGGCGGAGCGACGCCGCAACTATCCGCCGGAGGGGGAAGAAGCCGATGCGTAAGAAGATCACCGTGGTCGGCGCGGGCAACGTCGGTTCGCTGACCGCCGCGCGCCTGCTGGTCGAGGAACTCGGGGACATCGTACTGGTCGACGTGATCGAGGGCATGCCGCAGGGCAAGGGTCTCGACCTGCAACAGATGGCGCCGCTGCTCAACCACGACGCGCGGATCATCGGCGCGAACGATTATGCCGAAACCACCGCTTCGGACGTCGTGGTCATCACTGCGGGCCTCGCGCGCAAGCCGGGCATGAGCCGCGACGATCTGCTGGCGAAGAACGAAGAAATCATGAAGGGCGTCGTCGAGCAGATCGCGCCGCGCTCGCCGCACGCCGTGCTGATCATCGTCAGCAACCCGCTCGACGCGATGTGCCACGTGGCCAAGCGGATCAGCGGCTTCCCCAAGGAACGGGTGGTCGGCATGGCCGGCGTGCTCGACACCTCGCGCTTCCGCACCTTCATCAGCCTGGAGCTGGGCGTGTCGGTTCAGGACATCGCGGCGATCGTGCTCGGCGGCCACGGCGACACGATGGCGCCGCTGCCGAAGTACTGCACCGTCGGCGGCATCCCGCTCGAAATGATGATGAGCCAGGAGCGCGTGAACGCGATCATCGAACGCACGCGCAACGGCGGCGGCGAGATCGTGTCGCTGCTGAAGACCGGCAGCGCGTTCTTCGCCCCGGCGGCCAGCGCGGTGGAAATGGTGATGGCCGTGGTCAAAGACAAGAAGCGCCTGCTGCCCTGCGCGGCCTACCTCGAAGGCGAGTACGGCTACGACGGCATCTACCTCGGCGTGCCGGTGCTGCTCGGCGCGGGCGGCGTCGAGAAGATCATCCAACTGCGCCTGTCGCCCGACGAGAAGAGCGCGCTCGATCACTCCGCCGCGGCCGTGCGCGAACTGGTGGCGAAGCTGAAGTGCTGCGCGAACTAACGTGTGCATGGTTTGGTCCCTTGGAAAATGGCCGCGCCTTTGCGGGAAACCGCCGACTTCGACGGAAAGCGCACACCGTCGTGTCATCCCGACCGACGCGACCAAGCGCAGCGAAACAACGTGAAGCAGAGCGTGGAAGCGGAGCGGAGGGATCGCTCCCTTGAATTAATGATCCTTCCGCTTTACCGGACAGGCCGAATAAGGATGGACGCATTGGCAAGGGAGGGATTCCTCCACGCGCCCCTCGGATGCACTCGGGGCTTGGTCGGAATGACACGCTCGCCGCATTGCCGCTCTTATCCTTTTCTAGTCCGCTAAAAACACGAGGGGTGCGGCTGCCCCATTGCAACCGCACCCGTTTGGAGAAGGAGGTTGAATCCGTCGTTCGGAGCGCCGCCCCTAATGCGGACCATCGCCCGCGGGCGGAGTGAAGTCATGGTGCGGCCAGCGTCCGCCGTGCTGCATCATCTCGCCGCCGCGCATCTGATTCAGTTTGTCGACTTGCTCTTTCGTCAGGATTTTCATCGCCGCGATATGGAAACTAAGTTGCCCCCACATGATCCGGCGTTGGGCCGCCAGCACGTTTTCGATGGCCTTCTTCGCCGCGGCCTCATCGGGCGGATTGTGCTCGAGCACCTGTTGCAGGTCGAAGTGGGCCAACTTCATTTCGGATTCGAGGCTGATCATCTCGCGTTCGTGCGCCGTCAGCAGTTCTTCCAGCTTGTCGATTTGCTGCTGCGTCAGCGCCAGGTGCTGGGCGACCATCGGATTGCGCCAGAACGGCCCGGCGCCGAGACCCATGCCGTGTCGCCCCATCATCGGATGCGCCATGCCCGGCCCCGCCCCGCCGTCGCCGCCCGCCGGCTCGCCCGTCTGCGGACGCGGCTGGCCGTGATCCTGCGCCAACGCCGGCAGCGCCGCGAGCACGCCGAGCGCCAAGATCGCCATCGCCACGACAAGATAATATTTCTTCATCGCTTGGTCCCTTTCTGCTTTTTTTCGTCTTCACTAGATATGACACTCGGTTAGTGAACGCGGTTCAAGCGCGCGATGTTGACAACGTCGGACCGCGCTTGTAGTTTGCCAAAGCCAATCGCGGAGGGATCGTGCGTCGATTATTGCCGCTTGCACTGCTGTTGATGGTGGTCGCCATCGTCATCGTCGGCGCCTGCGCGAAGAAACACAAATCCGAAGAAAAGCCGCTGAATTGCACCGGCGCGCTCACGACCTGGTACAACACCTGCGGGTTTTCGGTCAGCCTCGACGGCGTCGACCCGGTTTCCTATGACGACGCGCTCGCTTCATGCAAGGACGGCGGCCACCTGTGGAAAGTGTTCGTGCGCTGCTATATGTATAATTACAAAAAGAACAACAACAGTTGCGAAGTCTTCGCCGGATGCGCCCCGGAACACGCCTTCGGCGGTGACGACGACACCGCCGACGATGACGCGATCGACGACGACATAATTGACGATGACACCGTCGATGATGACGCGGTCGACGACGACACGATCGACGACGACGCGACGGACGACGACACGCTCTGATTCCGCCGGCTACCCCCGCCCTTGCGACCACCGCCCGTGATTTGCCAAAGTGGAGCACGACATCACCACCGGGAGCGGGTTTGCCTTCAGCGATCAACGCCGGAACGAAAACGCCGCGCGCCGTCTTCGCCGCGGCGCTCGCCGTGTTCGTCGTGGCGGTGGGCGTGTATCTGCCCAAGCTGCGCAGCGGCTTCAACTTCGACGACCGCGTCTTCATTCAGACCGATCCGGCGCTGCGTTCGCTGCCCGACGCGCTGAAACAATTCGGCCACGATCAGGCGCGGCTTTATCGTCCGCTGCGTTCGCTGGCGCTGGCGGCGCTGATCCGCGCATTCGGTCTCGATTCGGCGCTCCCGTTTCAGGCGGCCGGCCTGTTGTTCCATGCGCTGTTGTCGGCGATGGTCGTCGGCTTGGCCTGGCGGCTGGCGCGCGATCCGCTCGCCGCGCTGCTCGCCGGGCTGATCTTCGCGCTGCATCCGGTGCACGCCGACCGCGTGGCGAACGTCACCGGCAGCTTCGATTTGCTGGGCCTCGTGTTCGCCTACGCCGCCTGGCTCGGCGCGTTGCGCTACGACCGGCGCGGCGGCGGCCGGCATTTGCTCGGCGCGGCGGCGATGCTGGCGCTCGGCTGCCTGGCCAGCGAAGAAACGCTGACCGTGTGGGTCTGGCTCGCCGCGTTTTTCGTGTTGCGCGGCGCGCGGTCCGGGCGCGGGCGGCGCGTGCTCTTCGCGCTGGGCGCGGTGATCGCGGCGTACCTCATCGCGCGCACCGTCGTGCTCAGCGGCGTCGCGCGCACGGCGCACTACGCGGCCGGCGGCCTGTCGAATTCGCTGCTGACCACCGTGGTCATCGTGTGGCGCTACGTCGGGCTGTTGTTCTGGCCGGTCGGGCTGACGCCGGCGTACGGACCGACGATCTACCGTTCGCTGTCGCTCGCGCCCGCGCTCGGCCTCGCCGGGTTGATCGCGCTGGCGGTGATCGCGCTGGCGCTGCGGCGACGCGCGCCGGCGTTTGCGTTGGGCGTGCTGTGGTTCCTGGTGATGCTGCTGCCGTTCGCCAATCTGCTGCCGTCCGACACGCTGATGGCCGAGCGCTACCTCTATTCGCCGCTCGGAGGGTTCGCGCTGGCGGCGGGCTGGGGCGGCGCGCAATTGGCGCGGCGGCGGCGGGCGGCCGCGGCGCTGCTGGTTCTGGCGCTGACGATTTACGGCGCGGCGACGGCGGCGCGCGCGCAGACGTGGGGCGATCCGCTGCGCCTCTGGCGGCAAGCCGCGCAGCGTGAGCCGCGCAGTTTTCTCGCCAACGTCAACGCCGCCTACCACCTGATTCGGGTCGGCCGTTTGGATGAGGCGCGGCCGGCGGCCGAACGCGCGCGCCGGTTGGGGCCGCGGCGGGCCGAGCCGCTGACGTCGCTGGCGGAGATCGCCTTCCGCGAGAAGCACGATCAGCAAGGCGTGCAGTTGCTGTTGCAGGCGGTGAAGATCGACCCGACGTATTGTCCCGCGCAGGCCGCGCTGGCGCAGGCGTTCGTCAAGATCGACGACCCGGTGAGCGCGACGCTCGCCGCCGACCAGGCCCTCGCCTGCGACCCGCGCGATCCGACGGCGAACTTCATCGCCGGGTATCTGTCCTACCTTGGACGCCGCTGCGATCTGACGCGGCGCTATCTGCACGTCGTCGTGAGCGCCGAGCCGCGTGTCGAGCAATACGACGCCGCGGTCGATATGCTCGCGCGCTGCCGGCAATAGACCCCCCTCCATCTCCCCCCGACACGGGGGGAGAGCCATCGCCGACGGATGCGACTACTCCCCCTCCGTGTCGGAGGGGGTCGGGGGGAGGTCATTCACTTACAGCCCCGCCGCTTCTTTTTCCTTCTTCGCCTTCAGCGCCTCGAGCAACGCCAGCGCGCGCTCGGTTTGCCGCGGCGTCGGCGCGGGGCCGGTCAGCGTCGCGCGGCGCAGCAGGATCACCGTGTCGGCGACGTCCTCGACGACGAAGCGGTTCTCGCGGATCAGCCGCAACGCGGCGTCGAGCGAGGACGGCAGCAGGCGCGCGTAAGTGCAGGTCGGACACCAGGGCTCGGTGAGGCCGAGCAGAATCCAATCGACGTTGTCGTACGCTTCCAGGCTGGGCCCCTGGTTGCCGTATTCGTAAAGCTCATGCCGGCTCGACAGCGCGAGCAGGTAGCGCTCGTTGGTCATCACCGGCGCGTCCGGATTGATGCGTGCGATCATCGCCCACGCGCGTTTCGCCGCGGCGTCGGCGCCATACCAGCGCGCGTCGAAAAGCGTATCGGGCAGCGGGCTGTCCGGCGAGCCGTACGTGCGCCCTTTGCCGAACGGACCGGCGCGCCACGGCAGCACCGCGAGCAGCAGCACGAGCCACGCGACCAGCAGCGCCGCGGTCGCGATATTCTTCTTGCCGCCCAGCCAACGGCCGAGCCGCGCCAGGCCGATCAGTCCGGCGGCGAACACGAACGGCGCGACGGCCGCCAGCACGTGCGCCTGCCGCACCGGCAACGGATCGGCGAGCAGCATGATCTCGAGCAGAATCGGACCGGCCGGGATCAGCGTCAGCGGGCTCAGCACGGCGAGGCCGCCGGTCGCCGCGAGCACCATCCCCAGCAGCGACAAATGTTCGCGCGAGAAGATCAGTTCCAACATCTGCCGCGGGTCGGTGCGCCAACTCGCCAGAAAATCGCCCCAGAAGTTCGTCGTGTGCACGCCGGCGAAGCGGCCGTAGATCGTGTCGAACGTCGGGTGGAAAAGCGGGATGATCAGTTTGAGCGACACGATGAACCACACCGAGCCGATGAGAATCGGCAGCACGGACCAGGTCCACTTGCGCCGCTCGAACAGCGCCAGCACGCCGAACGCCGCGAGCACCGGCGCCTGCGTTTCCTTGGCCGTCACGGCGAGGATCGCGAACAGCCAGAACGGCCGCGCCAATCGCCGCCGGAAAAACAACAGCGCCGCGAGCCACAATGTTGCGACCAGCGTCTCCGGATCGAAATTGCCGAGCGCCAGTTCGTGCACCGGCGCGAAGCAAAGCCAGGCGAGCCCGGCCAGCAGCGCCAGCCGCCGGTCGCCGAATAGCTCTTTGCCCAACCCGAATGCCGCCAGCGCGCCCAGCGCGAGAATCAACGCCGCGGCGAAGTAGTACGCCGTCGGTCCGCGATGAAAAAAATACGGAATCGCCAGCGGCAGAAAGATCGGCCGGAAGTGCATGTGGAAAATGATGTCGCCCTTGATCGAACTGCGCAGCAAATGGCCGGTGGCGGTGTTGTAGAGCATCTGGTTGTTGACGGCCTCGTCGCGCGGATCGTAGCTGAAGAAAGCGCGGTAGCGTGCGTGCGCGAGCCAGGTGAACGCCAGCGTGAACGCGACGACCGCCAAGAACAGCACGGCGATGGTCCAGCGATGTTCGCGCATTCTCGCTCCTTCGTTCACGCGCAGAACCAGGCGTTTTCGCCTTCCGTGTAACCGTACCGGACGAGGCGGGGGCGAATCAACTCGCGTGCGCCGCGCGTGCCGACGTAGATGAGCAACGGCAGGCCGTGCAGCGTCGGCAGCTCATCCGGCGGCAGCACCGGCGCGCCACGACGCCGCCGGCCGATCTCGCGCGGGTCGATGTCGATCCACGCCGCGACTTCGTGACCGAGCTCGACGAGCGGCCGCAGCGCGCGGCGGCTGGTTTTGCCCGCGCCCCACACGACCACGCGCCGCTGACCGCGCAGCGGACCTGCCGCCAGATACCGCGCCTTCAGCCGCGCGAACGCCTCGGGCGAATAACGCGGATCGACGCGGCTCGCGCGGTCCAGGTGGTCGCGCCAGAAATAGAGCGGCTCGGCGACTTTCGCCGCGCGATGTCCGGCCGCCAGCACGTGCAAAATCAAATCGTAGTCTTCCGGAAAATCGCCGTCGCGCCAACCGCCGATCTGGCGTAGCAGCGCCGCGCGCATCAGCAGCGTGGGATGGACGATCGGGCATTCGACGAAACGCTCCCGCGCGATGGCCTCCGGCGTCAACAGACTGTTCACCCACGCCGCGTAGGCCGCGTAACCGCCCGCATAACTCTCGCCCGGCGGCGGCGCGACTTGGCACGACGCCAGCGCGAGCGATTTGCGGCGCAGCAGCGCGAGTTGCTTCGCCAGCCGATCCGGCGTGCAGCCGTCGTCGGCGTCCATCCGCCCGATGAACTCGCCTTGCGCCCGCGCCAGGCCGTGATTCAGCGCCGCGACGATGCCCCGCGGTTCTTGCCGCAGCACGTGCACGCGCGAGTCCTTTCGCGCGGCGGCCTGCGCGATCGCGGCGGTGTCGTCGGTTGAGCCGTCGTCGATGACGATGATTTCGATTTCAGTCAATGTCTGGTTTTGCAGATCGGCGAGCGCGGCGCCGAGACGCGCGGTTTCATTGCGCGCCGGGAGCAGCACACTGATCAGCGGCTTCGCCATCGACCGGTTCAACTGATCAGCGGCCGCAACTCGCGCAGGCGGCGGGCCACTTCGTCGCGCGGCAGGTTGCGGTATTCCGCCGGCAGCAGATCGCGGTTGGTGCATTCCATCACCGCGGCGAGCGTCTGGTATTCGATCTCCTCCGCGTACACCGGCGGCACGAATTGCGCGAAGACCTTGGCGACGTCCGCCGTTTCCACGATCTCGCGTCCGGCGACGACCGCGCGCTTCTTGGCGCGAATGAGAATCGCCTCGAGGTCGGCGCCCGACAGCCGCGGCGCGCCGGCGGCCTGGTACTCCGCTTCGATCGACTTCACTTCGGTCTGGATGTTGTTCTTGTGCACGAACACCTCGAACAGCCGCTGGCGATCGTGCGCGCCGGTCGGATGAAACAGCGCGAGGTGTTCTTCGGCGCGGCCCTGCCGTTTGATGTCGACCGGCAGCAGATCGGGGCGCGCGGTGAGCAGGAACCAGATCACGCGGCCGCGGTTGTCCGTGTCCGACATGAACGCGGCGATCGTGCCGAAGATGCGCGCGCTGGTGCCGCTGTCGCCGGCGGCGTCGCGCTCGCCGATCCAGGTGTCCGCTTCGTCGATGATCACGCCGAGCGGCCCCATCGCGCGAAAGATGGCCAGCACCTTTTGCAGGTTCGCTTCGGTCACGCCCTGCCACTGGCTGCGGATGTTCAGCAGCTTGACGCACGGCACGCCGATCTCGCCGGTGAAGCACGCGACCAGGAACGTCTTGCCGGTGCCGACCGGTCCGCAGATGAGGTAGCCCATCGGCAGCACATCGAGGCGGCCCTGCTTGAGCATCTGTGCGATGCTGCGCAATTCGGCGACCGCTTCGTCCGCGCCGGCGACGAGGTCGAGGTTGTATTTCGGCTCGATGAACTCGAGCAAGCCGAAGCACTCGGCTTCGATCAGTTCTTTTTTGCGGCGCATGAGCAGCGCCAGGTTCAGCCGCTGCTTGTGCCGCAGCGCCTCGGCCAGCACCTGCTTGATGTGCACGCGCGACAGCCCGCCGGTGAGTTCGGCCACGACGTTGACGCCGACCTCCGACAACTCGTCCCAGTTGCGCCCCTGCGTCTCGACCCGGATGTACTCCTCCCGTTCGGCGCGGTCGGGCATGGCGATGGCCACCTGCGCCGAGTACGGATTGCGGACCAGGTCTTCGTGCAGGCGCAAGAGGTGTTCGGTGATCAGGCAGAAGGTGATGTCGGCGCCGAGGAACACCGGGTCGTCGGCCCAGTTGCGCAGGTAGATGATCGTCGCACGGTCTCCTTCGGGGAGATAGCCCGACTCGGCTTGCGGCGCGATGAGCTCGGCGTATTCGATGATCAGCGCCAGGCTCTTGCGTTCGCCGATGCGCGAGCGCAGGTAGCGGTCGAGCAGCGGAAAGAGTTGCGCCGGATCGCGCGGCGCCTTGACGACCGCCGCCTTCTCGCCGCTGAGCATCGTCTGGTAGGCCTGCAAGAAGTTGGCGAAGTCTTTCGCCGCTTCGGCGCCGGCGAAGGTCAGGCCGTCGGCGCGGTTGTAGTGCAAGACGAAGTCGCGCCCGGCGAACAGGCTCTTTTCGAGAAACGTTTTCAGCTCGACGAAGCTCGTCGCGCCCTCGGCGCGCAGCGGCACGAAGTCGCGCACGTTGCCGTGTACGATGAACTGGCTGACCGTGTGCGTCGCGTACTTCACCGCCAGCGCCGCGGCCCACGGCGGCAGCGAGTCCAGGTACGCCTGCTCGATCATGACCCGCCCCCCTGCTTCACGCGCGGCGGCGCGGTCTCGAGCAGCAGGTCGTCGAGTTCGCCTTGCAGCGTGCGCGCGTCGTTCATGTTGGCCAGCGTGTTGTCGACCTGCGCGCTGATGTCGGCCGGCGCGGACATGTCGCCCGCCTGATCGCGCAGCAGCTTCACGGTGGAATCCATCAGGTCGAGTTGCGCGGCGAGGCGCCGCCGCTTGTCCGCCGCCGATTGCACGCGGTCGCGCCGCTTGGCCAACAGCGCGCGATTCTGTTCGAGCGTCGGCCGCAGCGCGGGATCGGCCTGGGCGATCTTGCCGTCGAGCTCGGCCAATTCGCCGTCGACCTCCTCCGTTTTCGCCGTCGCCCGCAGGCGTTCGAGCTCGCGGTCGGCGTGCAGCAATTTGAGGTAGGTCAGCGACATCGACTGCAGGTTCGCCAACACGCCGGCCAACAGCGGATCTTCCTCGTGCCCGCGCGATTCCACCAGCTCGACGACCGCATTCACCTGCTGGCGGAACACGCGATAACGCGCGGCGCCCGCTTCGGTGACGCCGTCGGCCAACTCTTCGAGCTGCTTCGGTCTCACCTCGCCGCCCCAACCCAGGCGACGCAGCACCTTGCGCCGATAGCCGCGGCTGCCGGATCGTAGCGCGAGGTACACGCCTTCGCCGACCGCGCCGATCACCGCCAGCACCAGCCCGGTTGTGCCGCCGACCACCAGCGCGATCAACCCGGTGACCGCGAGCACCACGATGTTCCCCGGCTGCTTCAACGCCTCGACAGCGAAGTTGATTTTCTTCGACACCGTCGTCTCCGTTCAGAGGATGAAGTGGGATTTTAGCACAGCACGGAGCGGGCGACGACGGCGGCGTCGACTTCGCGCGCGCCCGCTTTTTTGCACACCTTCGCGCATTCGTGCAGCGTCGCGCCGGTCGAGGCCACGTCGTCCACCAATAGCAGCCGCAGTCCCTTGAGCACCACGCCCGGCGCCACGGCGAAGGCCGCGCGCACGTTGGTGTGGCGATGATCGTCGGGCAGCGAGACCTGCGGCGCGGTCGCGCGCGTGCGCACCAGCCATTGGGCGCGAACGGGCAGACCGCGCTGCGGCAACGACCAGAGCAGGAGCAGCGCCTGATTGAAGCGCCGCGTGCGCAGCCGGTCGGGATGCAGCGGCACGGGGAGAATGGCGTCGTAGCCCGTCCAAGCGATGCCGAGGTGGCGCGTCGACCACAGCACCCGCGCCAGCGCGCGCGCCAGCGTCGTGTCGCGGCCGTATTTGAAGCGAATGATCGCATCCGCCACCGGCCGGTCGTACGCCACCACGCCGCGCAGATGATCGAACGCCGGCTGCTTGCGCTCGCACGCGGGGCACAGGTGGCCGCCCGCGCCGGTCGCGAAGGGCGCGCCGCAGACCGCGCAGAACGGCGGCGCCAGTCGGCGCACCAGCCCGGCGCACTCCGCGCAAGCGAGCGGATCGTCGTGCGGGGCGAGCACGCGATTGCACCACGGACAGATGCGCGGATAAAGCAGATCGCCGATTCGCCAGCGCGCGCGCCGCCACAAACTATGGTGGGATTGATCACCCGACATCGCGCTCACGCGCCGTGTTTGGCCAACCGGTCGGCGTAGGCCAGCATCAGCGGCAGGAGATCGACGCCGCGCAGGCGACCGAGTCCGCCCTTGGCGCAGACGCGTTCGCCGAACGACGCCACGCCGTCCGGCATCACCAGGCGGCCGTGTATCAGCACCGGCACGGGATGGAAGCTGTGCGTCTTCATCAGCGCGGGCGTCGAATGGTCGCCGGTCACGCAAAGCACGTCGGGCCGCAGCGCCATGATCCGCGGGATCAGCGCGTCGACCTGTTCGATGATTTCGACTTTCTTGGCGAAGGCGCCGTCCTCGCCGTAGCTGTCGGTTTTTTTCACGTGGACGAAGAAGAAGTCGTGGTCGTGCCAAACTTTTTCCAACACCGTAATTTCGTCTTCGATCGCGACCTCGCTCCGCTGCGCCACGGGCAGCCCGCGGTTGGCCAGATCGACCGCCGTGGGGATGACGTCCATGCCGACCAGCCGCGCGATGCCGCGGTAATCGGGATACGCGGCGATGGCGGCGCAGCGCATGCCGGTCAGCTTGGCCATGCTCGGAATTTCCTTGTAGGTGTCGTAGCCGCGCGTGAGGATGAAATTCGCCGGCTGCTTGTCGCGCAACGCCGACCGCGCCTGGCGCAGAATGTCGGCCACCACCTTGGCGGTTCGCTGCGCGGCCGGATCGTTCGCCGCGGCGGCTTGCGGCGCGGGCGCGAGCGGCGGCACGCCGGTCGCCTGCGGATCGGTGTCCGACAACTCGCCCGACCAGCCCTCGCCTTTCAGGTGCAGCACCGCGCGATATTCCTTGCTGTGCCACAAATCAAAATCTACGCCGGCGACGTGAACCGACGCGCGCAGCAGATCGACCAACTCACTCGCCGCTGCGTCCTTGATGCGCCCCGCGCGGCGATCGGTGACGATCAACTGATTCTGCTTTTCTTCGACCGTGCAGAAGTTGACGCGCGCCGCGACCTCGCCGGGCCGCATCACGTCGCGTTCGAAGCAGCGCGCGCCGAACAGCGCGAGCACGCCGCGGCCGATTTCGTAAACCAGCGGGTCATAGCCGAAGAGCGCCAGATGCGCGAGGCCGGAGCCGGGCGTGAAGCCGGGGCCGATGGGGTCGTGCAAGCCGAGCGCGCCGGCGGCCGCCAGCTTGTCGAGGTTGGGTTTGCGCGCGGCTTCGAGCTCGGTGAGACCTTCAGCGCCCCACGGCAGGCCACCCAGGCCGTCGAGCACCAGCAGCACAATCTTCGAACTCACGCCGCCGCGTTTCGCCAGGCGCGAAATCAGTTCCCATTGAGGGGTGATTGGGAATTGCATTGGCGCCTCCGTTATCTACGCCGCCCAAAAATACTCGATTGAGACTTGGTCTTTCCCCGAAAAGCGCAGATGCAAGATAGCGCAAGCGCGGCCGTGTTGTACATGGCTGGTATGTTGCCCGCGCGAAAACGAGGCAGAAGTTCTCTCAACGTTCGTCAATAGCTCGCTGGCTCCGCCTCGCCAATCCGGCCGCACAACATTGTTCTTGACAACAAGACGTCCAGACGTCTAAGATGCAAAATCAATAGGAGGGCAGACAGATGATCGAGCGAAAAGTAAGGTCTCAACCAGGTCGCGTGAGAGATGCCATTCGTCAGGTTCTAGAGGTCGCCGCCAATCCTTTGTCGGTCAGGCATATCGAACAGAACGTTGGTCAGATCATCGGCCCAACGCCAGCTTCGTCCGTGCGATCATATCTCCGATTAAACACGCCCGACCTTTTCGAGCGAACATCACGCGGATATTATTCTTTGCGCCACAACGGCGCTCCTGGAATCCAACAAAAGTTACAACACACGGAAAAATGGCAAGAGCCTGCGCATTTTAACCGGTCGATTCTGTATCACGCCGATTGTTTCGACTGGATCGCGCGCCAGGAGAACGCGTGCATTCACGCCGTCGTAACGGATCCTCCGTACGGACTCTATGAATATTCGGAGGAGCAGCAAGGAAAACTCCGTAGCGGCAGAGGCGGGGTATGGAGAATTCCTCCGTCCTTCGACGGACACCTGCGATCTCCGCTTCCGCGCTTCACCACGCTTACACCGGAACAGCTCAAAGATATTAGAACTTTTTTCCTTCTGTGGGCGCGCCTGTTATTGCCCAAACTTGTGCCCGGAGCTCATGTGGTCGTGGCCTCGAATCCCCTTCTGTCCTACATAGTGTCCGGAGCCCTTGCCGATGCCGGTCTTGAACGCCGCGGAGAAATTATCCGGCTTACCATGACTATGAGAGGTGGCGATCGCCCCAAGGCAGCACACACCGAGTTTGCGGAAGTCAGTGTCATGCCTCGTTCCATGTGGGAACCATGGATTGTTTTTCGGAAACCCCCCGAAGACCGAGTGCAAGACAATTTGCGAAAATGGAAAACAGGGGGTTTTCGTCGTCCGAGCAAGGACAAGCCGTTTGGCGATGTCATTGAATCCGCACCGACCAGAAAGACCGAGCGCCAAATTGCACCGCATCCCAGCTTGAAACCGCAAGCTTTTCTACGTCAATTGGTGCGGGCGATCTTGCCGTTGGGCGAAGGAGTCGTTTTGGATCCTTTTGCTGGAGCGGGTTCGACATTGGCTGCCGCGGAGGCTATCGGGTATTTAAGCATCGGCGTCGAAAAGGACGAGCACTACTTCAACATGGCGCGCCACGCCGTTCCCAAGCTCATCACGTTCCAAAACCAGGGACAGCTAAAGCTTATATAGCCAGTTGCTTCTTAGCTTGCTAATGCCGTCTCGATCGAGCGTAGCAGTCCTGGTTCCGAGCTCGCCTCGGGGATTCTTGCGAAAGTCCTCAATGGTCACATTATTGAGAAACACCTGGACAAACGTCATTGGTCGGCGATCGCGTGCTGGCTCTGTCTTATTATCTACGTCGTAGACAAAAACGCACATCCACTGATTTCTGGCGCCGTGCGTGTCTACTGCGCCGCCTTTTTTTCTGGTGGTTTTGATCTCAACGCCCTCGGTTGCCGCTTTCGCTGAGTTTTCGGAGTATTGCCCTTGGACGATCAAGTCCGGATGGCCATTGAAATATTTGTTCTCGGTCAACACCCGAGAGTGCTTTGCGAGGCTCGCCGTCAACATGTCAGAGAGAACGCCGGACATGATCGCGGGACGAAGCATCTCGTCCAGTCGCCGGAGACCTTTCTTGGTCAATTGGGAATTTACGTCGAAGAAAAAGTCATACACGTCCTGCATCGCCATCTGAAAGTCTTCGCGCCGCAACTCGTACGGAAGGATGGCATCTTGGTTGAACTTCGAAGCATCGACGACGTTCCGGGGAATCATTATCTAGTGTCTTCGCGCCTTTTAGTTTGATCGATGGACCGGAGTAGACAGCGCAAGACAACTGATGTCAATGCCGTCCGGGTAAGATGGAGTATTAGGACCGTTCCTTGCGGCCATTCAATTCGCCGAGCAACCACGGGGTCTCCCTTACGTCGAACGCCTTCCGTCAGCCGCCCCGCGCGGGTCTTCCGCCACCGTGATGCGCGGCGCCTCGGGCCAGATGCCTTCGAGATCGTAGTAGCCGCGCAACGGTTCGTGAAACACGTGCAGCACGACATCGCCGAAATCCGCCAGCGCCCACAAACCCTCGGCCGCGCCTTCGATCGTCAACCCCGGCATCTTCGCGTGCTTCATTTCCTGGGCCACGTACTGGATGATGGCCTGCACCTGCCGCGTCGAGCGGCCGTGGCACACCGCCACCACGTCGGTGTAGGAACAAAGGTTGGTGACATTGAGCAGAACCAGATCAACGGCGTTTTTTTCGAGGGCGAGTTGGGCGACGCGCTGGGCCTTGTCTAATGTGTTCACCTGCGACGCAAGCCTCCTGATGATGTTGTTCTTCTGAAGATACTGTAAGGCCGGGGTAGGAAGTACGTCAAGTAATTGCGGATTGTCGATGGCGGATTGCGGATTGAAAAGCGTCCCGCAATCACTCGAAATTCACCACCCACGTCACGTCGGGGTGCTGATCGGCGGTCTGCGGCGCGCCGGTGCGGACGACATCGAAACGCAGCGTGACCACCTTGCCGTTGGTCGTCAGCGTCTTGTTCGCGATCTGGTAGCCCGACGGCGCGGTCACGTCGGCGGTCGAGGCGGTGAAGCCGTCCGGCGCGTAGAGCGTGATTTGGTGCGTGAACGGCGCGAACGTGGTGCCGACCGCGCCCTCCTGCACGCCGGTCAGCGTCTTGCCGGCGGCGTCCCACTTGAGCGAGCGAATCACGCCGACGCCGCCGAGCAGGTGCCGGTTGGTTCCCAGCAGTTGCGGCCGGTCGAGTTTCGGCCGCAGGGCGACGACGCGCGGCGTGCGCGCGGGCACGTTGAGCGACAGCTCGCCGGTCACCTCGCCGAGAAACTGCTGCGTCCAAAATTCGAACGCGAGATAGGTCTGGCCTTCATCGAGCCCGGCCTCGGCGAATGTCGCGCTGATGTCGCGCGCGGCGTCGGGCAGAAAGTCGTACCCCGGCGTCGTCAGGTCTTGATTGATGCCCCAGTTGAGCAGGCCGATCACAGCGTAAGGCTCGTCGAAGTCATCCATGTGCAGCGCCCACACTTCGGGGAACGTGCGGCGGAACAAGTCGAGCGGCCGACCGGCGTGACCCCAGACCGGCAGCATGGCGCGGATCGTGTTCAGCGCGTCCGCCGACAGATCGACCAGCCGGTCGCCGAGCTTCACCAGCCCGCCTTGCAGCACGACCGCCGTGGCGAAGGTCTGCGTTTCGTTCAGCGTGAGCGGCGGATACTTCGGGTCGGAATGCGCGCGGAAGAAGATCAGGTCGGGGTGATTGATCCAGACGCGCCCGTTCAGGTAATAGCGGCGCGCGGCGTCGCGGTACATCGGCTTGAGGCCCTGGTTGTCGAACATGGCGATCAGCGAATACGGATCGGTCGCCGTGCCTTCCCACACCGGCATCGTGTCCAGCGTCAGCCGCAGCGAATCGATCATGCCGTAGTTGAAACCCGCGACCGCGACGTTGAGGAAAAACGCATCCGGCCCCAGCGCATCGCGGATGGTCTGGATGCCCCGGCGGTAGAACTCGCCGCGGGTCAGCGTGGGGTCGTGCCAGCCTTCGCTGAGCATGTCGTCGTAGGCGAAGTCGAGCTTGAGCCACTGAATGCCCCAGTCCTTCAGCGTGTTGATCAGGTCGGTCAGATAGGCGAGCGCGTCGGGATTCGAAAGGTCGAGGTAGCGCCCCGAGGCGCCGGTCAGTTGATGGAGGATTTGGTAGCCGAACCAGTCGGGATGATCCTGCACCGTTTGCGCGTTGCCGTCCGCCGAGAAGGCGCCGCACCACAGGCCGGTGTGGAAGCCGAGGCTTTTCGCGCGGTCCATCAGCCAGGCGATGCCGTTCTCCGCGCCGTGGTCGGGGAACTTGGTCGTATCGACCTGCCAGTCGCCGCTCCGCACCTCCCAGCCGTCGTCGATCTGGAAATAGTTGAAGCCCCAGCGGCGCAGTTCGCGGTCGGCGAAATCCATGTTGTCGGTAATGATCTGCTCGTTGATGCCGTGCCCGTAACCGCCGGAGCTGTCGCTGCCCGACCACGAGTTCCAGCCCGCCGGCACGCCGATCTCCGGATGCCGCTCGACCCAGAGGCTGATGTTCAGCCACGTCTTCAAACGGTCGGCGTACAACTCCAGCGCGTCGAACGGCGTGGCCTGCTCGAAGTCGAGAATCATCTGCTCCGACGTCAGGCTGCCGCCGGCGGTGAGCGTCTGCGCCGGGTCATACTGGCAATCGGCCTGCAGCGATTGGCTGGCGTCCGAGCCGCGATCGGGCCCGTTGTAAACAACCGGCTGCGCCAGTTCGTAAGTCAGAAACCCGAGCGCGAGGCTGCGGCCGGTCCGCTGGTTGAAGATCAGCGTGCTCCAGTTCGAGTCGGAGGGGATGAAGCCCGGATTCAGCGGCTCGACGAAGTCGGCGTAGTTGAGCGTGCCGTTGGTCAGCGTGCGCAGGTCGGCGCTGCGGCCGAAGAGCAGCGCGCCGTCCGGCGGATTGGCGTACAGCGGATAGATCGCGCCGATCTTCAGCGAGCCGCGCGTCGCATTGTCGACCTTCGCCGCGGCCAGCAGGCAGCTTTCGCCCGCCAGCAGCGTGAACGTCTGCGCGATGTTGGGCGCATCGGCCGTTCCGCCGCGCCGCACGGTGATCGACTTGCCCGCGCCCAGGGCGTTGCTCGCGTCGGCTTGCGTCCAATCGATCAGCGGCAGCGCACTGCCGTGCCATTTGTGCGCGGGGATCAGCTCATGCGACAGCACCAGCGCCTCGGCGTTGCGCACGATCTTTTTGCCGTCGGCGTCGAGAATATGGAAGCGGCCGGGCGTGAGATCGTAGCGCACGCTGAGTTCGTGATTGCGCAGCACGACCGTGTCGCCGTCGAGAAACACCTCGACCTGATCGTTGGTGTCGTCGTCGGCGACGGTGTCATCGTCCGGCGTCGTGTCGTCATCGACGGCCGTGTCGTCATCGGGCGTCGTATCGTCGTCGCCGTTGGCTCCGGATCCGCCGCTTGACGCGCAGCCGACCAGAACGAGAAACGCCGCCAGAAGAATCAGCAACAACGCCGTGGCCCGCATCACACACCTCCGCAAGCATTACGCTGAACGAATACTACAACGGGTGCGGCGAAGAGAGAAGTCGCGGCGTCAGTTCGCCGGCAGGCCGGTCGCGATCAGCAGCGGCTGGCCGGGAACGATCTGCACGTAGACCTCGCCCATGCCGGCTTCGCGCATCAGGCCGGCGAGTTCGTCGGCGGTCGCGCCCTGCCCGGCCACGAAGCGGCGGAAGTGCCAGCGGACGATCGCGCGCGTGCCCGGCGGCACGTGGCGCCAGCGGTCGGTGAAGTCGCGCGCTTCTTCTTCGGTGCAGCGCGCATTCACCTCGATGACGTACAGCCGCCCGTCGCCGCGGCAGACGCGCCGCATCTCGCGCAGGCCGCGCACCGGATCGGGCCAGTGCTTGATCGACGCCAGCGACACGACGAGGTCGAACGACTCATTCGGCTGCGGCGCGTTCATCGCGTCGCCGACCAGGAACGAAAGGTTCGGCAGGCCGGCCCCGCGCTTTTTCGCCCGCGCGATCTGGCTCGGCGACAGGTCGATACCGACCACCTGCGCCAGCGGGTTCAGCTTCGCCACGCGGATGCTGACCTGCCCCGACCCGCAACCCAGGTCGAGCACGCGGCAGCCCGCCGGCAACTCGCGGAAAAAATTTTCGACCACGTCGTCGTAGAGCTCGCCGATGCCGCTCGCGACGATGTGGTCGTAGAAAAACGATATCCCCGCGTCCCACGAGCCCTTCATCTTGAACAGGTGCATCATCGACTACCAAGAGGTGAAAAAAACACGTTACGTTATTCAGGATGACACGGTTGGCGGCGCAAAGTAAAACGCGTCGGTTGTCATTCTACACGCCCTTTTTGTCGTTCTGAGCGCCCTGGTTGTCGTTCTGAGCGCCCTGGTTGTCGTTCTGAGCGAAGCGAAGAATCTATGAAAGCAGAAATAGATCCTTCACGTTGCTCAGGACGACAAATAAAGATGACTATTAACAAGAAGATCAGAAAACCGGATCGGCTTGAAGCATCGTTTCCGAGTCCTCACTCAAGTCGCGCCATTGCGGATTGACCGACTCGATCAGCGCGATCTTCCGCGCGCGCAACCAACCTTTGATTTGCTTCTCGCGTTCAATCGCGGCGGTAACATCATTTGTCTCCTCGAAGTATACGAGTCGCGTAATCTTGTACCTGCTGGTGAATTCCGACCCGCGGCCCTCCTTGTGCTCAGCCACGCGGCGCACAAGATTGTTCGTGATTCCAGTGTAAAGCGTGCCGGAATGATTGGTCATGATGTATACGTAGAAGGTTCTGGTTCTCGCCATTTGTGCACCAACCTTTTTTGTCATTCTGAGCATAGCGAAGAATCTTTGTACGGGCATCCCATAGATCCTTCGCTTCGCTCAGGACGACAACGCGAATGTGATTCAAAGCCCCCGTTGTCATTCTGAGCGTTGCGAAGAATCTATATCCGTTCATTTCATAGATCCTTCGCTTCGCTCAGGACGACAACTAAGGTCGACGCCGGTCTCCCATCGCCATTCTAAACCCCCATTGTTGTTCTGAGCACAACGAAGAATTTGTTACTAGACGTTTCATAGATCCTTCGCTTCGCTCAGGACGACAACCGCGTTGCTCAGGTCGACGACTAATCGGTATCCGTCTTCAGCACCGAGAGGAACGCCGATTGCGGAATGGCCACGGTGCCGACGGACATCATGCGCTTCTTGCCCTTCTTCTGTTTTTCGAGCAGCTTGCGTTTGCGCGNNATGTCGCCGCCGTAGCACTTCGAGGTGACGTCTTTGCGGTAGGCGTTCACCGTTTCGCGCGCGATGATCTGCCCGCCGATGCGGCCCTGCACCGGAATCTTGAATTGCTGGCGCGGAATCTCCTCCACCAGCCGTTCGCAGATGTGGCGCGCGCGTTCGACGGCGCGGTCGCGGTGGATCAGCACGGACAGCGCGTCGACCTGCTCGTGGTTGACCAGAATGTCTAGCTTCACCAAGTGCGTTTCGCGGTAGTCGATGAACTCGTAGTCGAACGAGGCGTAGCCGCGCGAAACGGATTTGAGCTTGTCGTAGAAATCGTANNCGCGTGGCGCTCTTGAGCTTGTCGTAGAAATCGTAGATCACCTCGGCCAGCGGCAGCTCGAAGGTCAGCTCGACGCGTTTGGTGTCGAGGTAAATCAGGTTGCGCTGAATGCCGCGGCGGCTGATGCACAGGCTGATCACGGGGCCGAGGTATTCGTCGGGCAGGATGAACGTCGCCTTGATGAACGGCTCTTCGTCTTTCAGCACCTGCGTCGGGTCGGGGTAGTGGACCGGGTTGTCGATGATCTCGGTCGTTCCGTTGATGAAGGTGACGCGGTATTGCACCGACGGCGCGGTTAGAATGATCGATTGGTTGTGTTCGCGTTCGAGCCGCTCCTGCACGATGTCCAGGTGCAGCAGCCCGAGGAAGCCGCAGCGAAAGCCCTGGCCGAGCACCATCGACGAGTCCTTGGTGTAGACCAGCGCGGCGTCGTTCAGCTTCAGGCGCGCGATGGCCTCGGCCAGCTCCTCGTAGTCGTCGGTGGAGATCGGGTAGATCGACGAAAAGACGACCGGCTTCACCTCGACGAAACCGGGCAGCGGTTCGGGGCTGGGATTCGCCGCCATCGTGACGGTGTCGCCGACGCGCGCCTCCGCGACCGTCTTTACGCCGCTGATGATGTAGCCGACGTCGCCGGCCTGCAGCATGTCGCGCTTGACCAGCTTGAGCTGAAAGATGCCCACGTCTTCCACGCGATGATCGGCGCCGGTGGCCATCATGTGGATCGTCTCGCCGATCTTGACCTGCCCCGTCATGACGCGCACGTGAATGAGCACGCCGCGGTACGGATCGTATTTCGCGTCGAAGATCAGCGCGCGCAGCAGGTCGTCGACCTTGCCGACCGGCGGCGGAATGCGATTGACGATGGCTTCGAGAATCTCGGGCACGCCCTGGCCGGTCTTGGCCGAGCACAGCAGCGCGCCGTCCGGGTCGAGGCCGAGGTCGTGGTTGATCTGGTGCTTCACGCCCTCGATGTCGGCGGAGGGCAGGTCGATCTTGTTGATGACCGGAATGATTTCGAGATTGTGTTCCATCGCCAGATACATGTTGGCCAGCGTTTGCGCCTCGACGCCCTGGCTCGCGTCGATCAGCAATAGCGCGCCCTCGCACGACGCCAGCGCGCGCGACACCTCATAAGAAAAATCGACGTGGCCCGGCGTGTCGATCAGGTTCAACTCGAAGATCCGGCCATCGCGCGCGGTGTACGGCAGCGTCACCGCCTGGCTCTTGATCGTGATGCCGCGCTCGCGTTCGAGATCCATGTTGTCGAGAATCTGGTCGCGGAATTCGCGGTCGGGAATATCGAGCGTGGCCTGCAGCAGCCGGTCGGCGAGCGTCGACTTGCCGTGGTCGATGTGCGCGATGATGCAAAAATTGCGAATGTGATCCAACTACCGGCGCTCCTGACGACCGCGGACCGACGCGGCTTTTACCGGCCCGGCCGCTTCCACGTGCCTCCCGACTCCATGCGCTTGCGGGTGCTGGTCATGACGTCGGGCAGGTCTTCCTTGCTCATCGAGCGCACGATCTTGGTGACCAGGCCGGTGAACAGGCCGAGGTCGAGCTCCACCTCGACGTGGTACTCGCCGATCAACACGCCGGGGCTGATTTCCTCGAGCTGCCAGTAGCCGTCGTTGCGTTTGAAGTACTTGTGCGGCTGGGTCATGTCGGTGACCCAGCTCATCCGCAGCTTGTCGTCGGCCAACGTGTTGATCGTGGTGTAATGCAGCGTGGTCAGCGAAGCATCCATCACGAACGCGGCGGTGTACACGTTGCCCACGTGCGAGATCAGCGTGACTTTCTTCAGCCGCGGATAAATATCGAGGTAATGGTCGTAATCGAAAATCACGCTCCAGAATTGGTCCGTCGTGCCGTGGAAGACGCAAAAGCCCGAGCCGTAGCCCTGATGGGTTTGCTCGTTGATGACGTTCTTCAGCACCACGTCGCCCTTGATCACCTTCTGCAATTCCGCCGCAGTGAGCTTGCTGCTGACCGGCCCGTTCGCGCTCGCCGCCAACGACGCCCATAACGCCACGCCCGCAATCAACAAAACGAAAAACCAAACCCAATGCCGCCGCATAAGAAACCCCTCCTTGCAAAAAAGACGGACATGACGGTAGCGAGGCCGCCGCGACAGGTCAAGCGGCAGCGGGGACGATTGCGGATTGCCGATTGCGGATTGGGGATTGAGCGGCAGGCGGCTTGGTCCCACCGTTGATGGTCATGCAAAAATCAATATACCATTCTAACAACTCCCGACCGTCTGCCGCCCGCCCCGCCTGGGGCGAAAGAATTTAGCCCAGGATTTTTAATCCTGGGACCGGAACGCCCAGCACTAAAAGTACTGGGCTAACTTCTATCGCCCGTTCCACGGGCGTCGAGGTCTTCCGTAGAAGGGTCGACTATTTCTTGCAAGACCATTATCGCTGGGGAAAAAAGGGAAGACACACATCGGTCTGCCCCTTCGCGAATCCCGAATCCCGAACCCCGAATCCCGAATCCCGAACCCCGATTCCCGAGCCCCCTAATCCAGAATCCCTAACCCCGAGCCTTCAGCATCCCAGACGATTTTATCCGACCAAAACACCGGGCCTTCCGTACAAACGCGCTGGTAGGCTTCGTGGCCTGAGCCCTGGACGCGGATCGAGCAGCCCAGGCA
>PMZC01000217.1 GCA_003170555.1 Deltaproteobacteria bacterium | reverse complement strand
GCGTCGCCGAGCCGAGCACGACCGGGCAGCGATGCAGCGTGCCCAACTTCAACGCCAGGTCGCGCGCGTGATAGGTCACGCCGTCTTCCTGTTTGAAGCTCGGCTCGTGTTCTTCGTCGACGACGATCAGGCCGACTTCATCGAACGGCGCGAACAGCGCACTGCGCGCGCCGACAACCACCCGCGCCTCGCCGCGCTGCATCTTGCGCCATTGATCGTATCGTTCGCCGTCGGAAAGCTGCGAGTGATACGGCGCCACGACCTGACCGAGACGGCTGACAAACCGCCCCAGAAATTGCGGCGTGAGCGAAATTTCGGGCACGAGCACGATCGCGCTGCGGCCGAGGTCCAGGCAGCGTTGCACCAGTCGCAGATAGATTTCGGTTTTGCCCGAGCCGGTCACGCCGTGCAGACAGAACGGCTGATAGCGTCGCGCTTGCAGATCATGCTCCACCGCCTCGATCGCACTCTTCTGCTGCTCGTGCAGCTCGACGTCCTCGGCGGCGAACACGCCGACATCGCACGCGACGTCGCGGTAAACCTCGCGATCCTTCTCTTCCGCCAGACCCGCCGCGACCAACAGATTCAACGTGGCGCGCGGCTCGGCGACTTGCTGGCTGAGTTGTTGAATGCCGATCCAACCGCCGGCGTCGGCCAGCGTTTGCAGCACCGCGATTCGCTTCGGCGTGGTGCGGCCCAACATGCCGAACGCCTCGGTGACCGACAGCCCGGGCCGCAAGCGCCAGCAACGCTCGACCTTGCGTTTGGCCGTCAGCGGCGCCAGCCGGTAGCGCTGTTCGACGAAGTCCCACCGCATCAAACGCTGCACGTCGCCTTTGGCTTCGCGCGCGAGGCGCGTTTCCAGCGCCTTGATGGTCAGCTCCTCGCCGCTCAACTGGTCGAGCAGCCGGCGATCGGCCTCGTCGAGCAACGGACCGGCGAGCGCGCGGCGCCCCGCTTCGGTCAGCCCGAGCACCGGCCGCGTGCCTTTGAACAATCCGGCCGGCAGCGCGGTGCGGATCACCTCGCCGAGCGGCGCGAGATAGTAATGCGCGATGAAGCGGTAGAATTCGAGTTGGCGCTCGTTGAACACCGGCTCCGGATCGGGCGCTTCCTCGACCTCGCGCAGGTCCGTGCGCACGGATGACTCCGGCAGGCCGACGATGAACCCGGTGACGACCTTTCGCTTGCCGAACGGAACCTGCACGCGCACGCCGATGCGTCCGAGCGTACGCAGATGGGCCGGCAGCAAATATTGGAAGGTCCCTTGAACCGGAAGACCGACCGCCACCTCGACCAGCAACTCAGCAGCGGCGCGTGAACCGGCCACCGGCTACTCGCAGAGCTGCTTGAGGAGCGCCAACAACCGCGGTTTGAGTTCCGGCCGCCGCAATCCGTAAATCAGGTTGGCCTGGATAAAGCCGAAGATATCGCCGGCGTCGTAGCGGTCGCCTTCGAATTCGTAGGCCAGAATCTGGTGCTCCTGATTGAGCGCGATCAGCGCGTCGGTCAATTGAATCTCGCCGCCGACGCCCGGCTGGGTGCTCTCCAGAATATCGAAAATTCGCGCGGGCAAGATATAACGCCCGATGATCGCGAGGTTCGACGGCGGGTCGATGCGCTTCTTTTCCACCATGCGGCGAACGTTCCACACGCGCTTCGCCACGGGCCGGGGGTCCGGATCGATAATGCCGTAACGCTCGATCTTGTCTTCCGGCACGCGAAACGCCGCGATGACCGGCGCCTTATATTTCTCCGCCACCTGCATCATCTGCCCGATGCACGGCTTCTTCGCATCGACCAGGTCGTCGCCGAGCAGCACCGCGAACGGTTCGTCGCCGATGAAGTTCCGCGCGCTGAGGATCGCGTGCCCGAGACCAAGCTGCTGCTTCTGGCGGACCGAATGCACCTCGACCGCCCGGCTGATTTCGCGAATCATACGCAGCCGCTCCAGGTCGCCTTTCTTTTCGAGAAACAGCTCGAGGCCGTTGTCGATGTCGAAGTAGTCTTCGATCGCGCCCTTGCCGCTGGCCGTGACGAACACCAACTGGCGAATGCCCGCGCGCCACGCTTCCTCCGCGATGTAGTGAATCGTCGGGCGATCCACGATGGGAAACAGCTCCTTGGCCACGACTTTCGAGGCCGGGAGAAACCGCGTGCCCAGGCCGGCGACCGGAATGACCGCTTTGGTTACTTTCACTTTGAACCTCGCTTCGGACGGTTTCGTGGAACGACGCCAAGAGTAGCCTCGCCGCCGCTTTCTGTAAAGACGCGGCCGCCCACGCGTGGTGACAAACGGCGTGGCGAATGATAGGAGATAGGTAAGCAACTTTGACGGCGAGCGACAACCGGATGAGTGAACCACAAAACCTGGTGGAACTATTCCTGGCTCAGGTCGCGCGGCTCGGCGACCGCGTGGCGCTGCGCTACAAACGCGACGGGCGTTGGATCGAGATCACGTGGCGCGAATGGGAGCGCGAGGTGCGGCGACTCGCGCACGGCTGGCTGCGGCTCGGTCTGCGGCCCAAGGACGCCGTGTCCATCATCAGCAACAATCGGCCTGAGTGGCTGAGCCTCGATTTGGCCGTGCAGATGGCCGGCGGCGTTCTCGCGCCGATCTACCCCACGCTGACCGCCGAAGAAGCGGCCTTCATCAACGACAACGCGCAGGCGCGCTTCGCGATCGCGGAAGACCCGGCGCAACTGCAAAAGTTGTGGACCGGCCTTGACGAGCATTCGCGCCTGGAGAAGTACGTCTTGCTTTCCGGCGTCGCCGACGATCCGCGCGTCATCACCTACGAGCAGCTTCTCGCGATGGGTGAGGGCGGCGACGATGCGCGCCTGGCCGAGCGGTATAGCGCCATCGGACCGCACGATCCGGCGACCTACATCTATACCTCCGGTACGACCGGTCAGCCCAAAGGCGCGATGCTGACGCACGACAATATTCTGTTCGTCACCGGCACCGCGCTGCAAATCTTCGAGGTGCTGCCGACCGACTCCGTGCTCAGCTACCTGCCGCTCAGTCACGCCTTCGAACGCATCGCGGTGTTTTATCTGGCGTTGCGCGCCGGCGTGGCGATCAGCCTGGCGGAGAGCATCGAACGCATGGCGAGCAATTTGGTCGAAGCGGGGCCGTCGCTGCTGGTCGCGGTGCCGCGCGTGCTGGAAAAAGTCTACGCCGGCATCATGGACAAAACCGCCAACGCCGGCCGCCTGCGCCGCAAGATATTCAAGTGGGCGCTGCGGGTCGGTTACGCCACCAGCCCGTATCGCCTGGCGCAGCAGCCGCTGCCGCGCGCGTTGGCGTGGCGACATCGTTTGGCCAAGCGATTAGTCTACAACCAGATCGCCGCGCGCCTCGGCGGACATCTGCGCTTCATCGCGGTCGGCGGGGCGCCGATGAGCAAAGCGATCGCCGAGTTTTTTCACGCGCTGAACATCCTCGTGCTCGAAGGATACGGCATGACCGAATGCGCCGCGCCCGCGACGATGAATCTGCCCGGCGCCGTGCGTTTCGGCACGGTCGGCCGGCCGTTGCCGGGCGTGCAGGTCAAGATCGCGGCCGACGGCGAAGTGCTCGTGCAAGGGCGCAACGTCTTCGCCGGCTACTTCCGCATGCCCGAAGCGACCGCCGAAACCCTGCGCGACGGTTGGCTGCATACCGGCGACGTCGGCGAATTCGAGCCGGACGGCATGTTACGCATCACCGATCGCAAGAAAGATCTCATCGTCACCTCGTCCGGCAAGAACATCGCGCCGCAAAAGATCGAGAACCTGCTCGTGGCCGATCCGCTGATCAGCCAGGCGGTGGTCATCGGCGACGAGCGCAACTACCTCACCGCGCTGATCGTGCCGGCGATGGACGCGGTCGCCCGCTTCGCCCGCGAACAACAAATCGACGTGGGGGATCGCGCCCCCGAGCTCCCGCGCGTCAAGGAACTGATCCGCGGCTGCGTCAACGCGGTCAACCAGCAATTGCCGCGATTCGAGACCATCAAAGACTTTCGTTTGCTCCCGGCGGAACTGTCGATTGAAACGGGCGAGCTGACGCCGACGCAGAAGGTCCGGCGCAAGGTAGTGGCCGAAAAATATCGCGATCTGATCGAACAGATGTACGCGGCCAAAACCCGGCCGGCGTCGTCTGCCGACCGCGAGCGCTCCGACTGACCGCTCCGCGACGTTGTGTTACAATGCGCGCGCGAAAGTGAACATCGAGAATGGAACAACAACCAACGAATTCCGCGGGGCCGCCCGCTTCGTCGACGGCCGGCGAAAAGGCGCGAGGTAAGCTGAAGATCTTCTTCGGCGCCGCGCCCGGCGTGGGCAAGACCTTCGCCATGGTCGACGCCGCGCGCAAACGGCGGACTGAGGGCCACGACGTCGTAACCGGCCCGCTGGATACCCGTCGCCGCCCGGAGCTCGAGGCGCTGCTGGCCGATCTCGAACGAATCCCGGTGCGCGGTCCGGCGACGCGCGGGCCGGTCCGCCCGGAATTCGACCTCGACGCCGCGCTGCTGCGCCGCCCGCAGATTCTGCTGCTCGACGATCTGGCGCACACCAACGCCGCCGGTCTCCGTCATCCGAAGCGCTGGCAGGACATGCAGGAGCTGCTGCAAGAGGGGGTCAGCGTCTACACGACCCTCAACGTGATGCAGTTGGAAAGCGTGAACGACATCGTGACGCGCATCACCGGGGTCACGCTGCACGAAACCGTGCCCGATTCGATCTTCGACGAGGCCGACGAGGTCGAACTGGTCGATATGACGCCCGACGACCTGTTGCAGCGCTGGCGCGAAGGCAAGATCCCGCTCGCCGACGCCGTGCAGAAAACGATGGCCGGCGTCTTTCGCAAAGGCAGCCTCATCGCGCTGCGCGAATTGACGTTGCGCCGCATGGCCGAGCGCGTCGAATCGCAAATGGAAAGCTTCCGCCAGGAGCACGCGCCCGGCGAAAGCTGGCCGGTGGTCGAACGCCTGCTGGTGGCGATCAGCCCCAGCCCCTATGCCCGGCGCGTCGTGCGCGCGGCGCGGCGCATGGCGATGCGTTCCCACGCGCAGTGGATCGTCGCGTACGTCGAGACGCCCGAGTCCGACGAATTGTCGCCGACCGATCGCGACCGCGTTTACCAAACGCTGCGCCTGGCCGAACGGCTCGGGGCGGAAACGGTGACGATCACCGGCGACGACGTGGCGCGGGCGCTGATCCAGTACGCCGTGCAGCGCAACGCCACGCGCATCGTGGTCGGCAAACCCGGCCGCGCGGCGTGGCGCGACCGCTTCTTCGGCTCGATGGTCGACGAGTTGATTCGCAACGAAGCGGGCATCGACGTCACGATCATTCGCGGCCAGCTCGAAGAAACCACGCGCGCGGCGCCCTCGCGCTGGCGCCGTCCGGGCCGGTGGTCGGGCTACCTCGAGTCGATCGGCGTGGTCGCGGTCTGCTCGCTGCTGGCCTGGCCGCTTTCGCTCTGGATCAAACCGTCCGGCGCCGGCGTGGCGATGTTGTATCTGCTCGGCGTCGCGCTGGTGGCGATGTGGTGGGGCATCGGGCCGAGCCTATGGGCGTCGCTGCTGGGCGTACTCGCGTTCGATTTTTTCTTCACCCCGCCGCGGTTCACGCTCACGCTGAACGATTCGTTCCTCGTCTTTACCTTTCTGGTGATGGTGGTCGTCGGCAACGTGATCGGCTCCCTGGCGCTGCGCATCAAGCGCCAGGCCGCCATCGCCCAGCGGCACGAACAACGGGCGACCGCGATGTACCAAATGACGCGCGACCTCGCCGAGACGGACAAACTCGAGACGATGGTCGACCGCATCGTGAGCAACATCACCGCGTCGTTCGGCGGCGAGGTGATGGTGCTACTGCCCGACGATGATCGGCGGTTGTCCGCCGCGGCGTTGAGCAGCGCCGATCTCGCCATCGCCCAATGGGTGCTCGAACACGGCGGCATGGCCGGCCTCGGCACCGACGTGCTGCCGTCCACCGAGCTGTTGTTCCTGCCGTTGAAAGCGGATCGCGGCACCGTGGCGGTGCTGGCGTTGCGCCCGCGCGACCGCAATCTGCCGCACCACCCCGAACTGATGCTGCTGCTCGAAACGCTGTGCCGGCACGGCGCGCTGGCCATCGAGCACGACGCGCTGGTGCGCGAATCGCAGGAAGCGCGGATGTCGGCCGAGGCCGAGCGTCTGCAGAACATTCTGCTCAGTTCGGTCTCGCACGATCTGCGCACGCCGCTCGCCTCGATCACCGGCGCGGCGTCGAGCCTGCTGGATAGCGGCAGCAAGTTGGAGTCGGCGAAGCAAATGGAACTGGTGGCGACGATTCACGACGAGGCCGACCGGTTGAACCGCCTGGTGACCAACCTGCTGCACGTCACGCGGCTGGAATCGGGCGCGCTCAAGCCGAACAAAGATTGGCAATCGGTCGAGGAATTGGTCGGCGCCGCGCTCAATCGTCTCGACAAGTCGCTGCAGGACCGCGCGGTGAACCTGCGCGTTCCGCCCGACCTGTCGCTGGTGTCGGTGGACGGCATTCTGCTCGAACAGGTGATCTTCAACCTGCTGGAGAACGCGCTCAAATACACGCCGAGCGGCACGCCGTTCGACATCGAGGCGCGCGAGGACGGCGATCACATGCACATCGCAATCGCGGATCGCGGTCCGGGTTTCGGGCCCGGCGAATCGGAGAAGGTGTTCGAAAAGTTTTTCCAAGGCGGCCACGCCAACGCGGCGAAGGGCGCGGGGCTGGGCCTGACGGTGTGCCGCGGTTTCGTCGAAGCGCACGGCGGCACGCTGCGCGCGTATAACCGCGAGGCCGGCGGCGCGGTGTTCGAAATCGTCTTGCCGATCGGCGGCAAATCGCCGAAGATAGACCTGGATTTTTCCGAGAAGAACAACGGCGCGGCCTGACACGGGCCGCGTGAGAGATTCCGCCATGACACCCAAAATCTTGCTCGTCGAAGACGATCCACAGATTCGCCGCCTGTTGCGCGTCACGCTGCCGCCGGAAGGCTTTACCCTGCTGGAGGCCGAGAACGGCGAAAGCGGCGTCGCGCAGAACGCCGAGCACAACCCCGACGTCATCATTCTCGATCTGGGGCTGCCCGACATCGACGGCATCGAGGTGGTGCGGCGCGTGCGCGAGAAGAGCGCCACGCCGATCCTGGTGCTGTCGGCGCGCGGCCAGGATCAGGACAAGGTGAACGCGCTCGACGCCGGCGCCGACGACTACTTGACCAAACCGTTTTCCATGCCGGAATTGCTGGCGCGCATTCGCGTGGCGCTGCGTCATGCGGCGCGGACCGCCGGCGAGACGGCGGAGTCGGTGCTGACGGTCGGCGAAATTCAGATCGATCAGGTGCGGCGGGTCGTCACCGTCGGCGGGCACGAGTTGGCGCTGACGGCGAACGAATACCTGATCTTGCTCGTGCTCGTGCGCCAGGCGGGCAAGGTCATCACCCACCGCCAAATGATGAAGGAAATCTGGGGCCCGAACAATATCATGGAGACGCACTACCTGCGCGTGTTCATGGCCCAACTGCGGCGCAAGCTGGAGAAAGACCCTGCCCGTCCGCGCTACCTCATCACCGAACCGGGCGTCGGCTATCGACTGAAGGTCGACTAGCTCGCTCGCGGTCACGGAGCAACGATGAAGACGAGAATCACGGAACTGTTCGGCATCAAGTACCCGATTCAATGCGGCGGCATGTTGTGGCTCGCCACGCCGGAGCTGGCGGCGGCGATCAGCAACACCGGCGCGATGGGCAACCTGACGTCGGGCAATTACAACAAGGGCGACGAACTCCGCGCGGCCATCGACCGGACGCGCGAACTGACCGCCCTGCCGTTCATCGTGAACATCACCACCATGCCGTCGATCCGCCTGCCCGTTGAGTTGCTGCAGGAATTCTTCCGCATCTGCTGCGAAAGGAAAGTGACGGCCATCGAAATCGCCGGCGCGCCGGTCGACAAGTTCCTCGGGCCGGCGTATATGCCGCTGGCCAAAGAAGCGGGCGTGAAGGTGCTGCACAAGGTCGGCACGGTCCGTCACGCGGAGCACGCGCAGAAGGTCGGCTACGACGCGATCACCATCGCCGGCTTCGAGGAAGGCGGCTTTCCGCACAAGGACAATGTTTCAACACTGGTGCTGTTGCCGATTGTGGCCGAGTCGGTGGACCTGCCGATTCTCGCGGCGGGCGGGATGGTCGACGGCAAAAGCCTGGCGGCGGCGCTCGCGCTCGGCGCCGACGGCGTCATGATGGCCACTCGTTTTCTCGCCACGAAAGACTGCAAGGTCCATCCGGCGATCCATCAGATGATCCTCGACAAGAAAGAGAACGACACCGGCCTCGGCCTGCGCAAGCTGCTCGGCAACTTCGGCTTACAAGTGCGCGCGCTACGCAATGACATCATGAAGCGCATCGAGGAAGTCGAGGAGCACGGCGGCGACTTCACCGAACTGTTCCCGCTGATCTCCGGCGAACGCGCGCGGCAGGTCTGGCAAAACGGCGACGCCGAGCACGCGATGCTGACCGTCGGCCAATCGATCGGCCGCATCAACGACATTCCCACCGCGGCCGAACTGGTGCAGCGCATGGTCGCCGAAGCCGAGGAAGCACTGCGGTTATCGCTTAAAAAAATCACGGCTTAGCCGAGACCCTCGTTCAAGACCCGTCTTCGATTGCGTCGGACGCGCGACAACGTATTGCATCGCCAAAAGAAATTAGGCATAAAGAGCCGACACCCACCGCTTCATCGACGTAAAGGAAACGAGGGCCATGTTCAAACATCTGTTCGAACGGAAGCCGCTGAGTCTGCTCCACGAAGAAATGAAGAGCGACAACCGGCTGCGGCGCGTGCTCGGCGCGTGGTCGCTGACCAGCCTCGGCGTCGGCTGCATCATCGGCGCCGGCATCTTCGTGGTGACCGGCCTGGTGGCGCACGACAAAGCCGGACCCGCGTTGATGGTCTCGTTCGTCGTCGCCGGCCTGGCGTGCGTTTTCTCGGCGCTGTGCTACGCCGAGTTCGCCTCGATGGCGCCGGTCGCCGGTTCGGCCTACACCTACGCCTACGCCACGCTCGGCGAGTTCTTCGCCTGGATCATCGGCTGGGATCTGGTGTTGGAATACACCGTCGCCTCGGCTTCGGTCGCGCACGGCTGGTCCAAGTACTTTCAGAACTTCATCGGCATCTTCGGCGCCAAGGTCTCGCCGCTCCTGGCGAAAGCGCCGTATGACTACGATCCGGCGCGCGGCGCCTTCGCCACGGGCGGATTCTTCGACCTGCCGGCGCTGGTCATCGTGCTCCTATTGACCATCGTGCTGGTGATCGGCATCCGCGAAAGTTCGCGCTTCAACAACGTGATGGTCGTCGTCAAAGTCGTGGTGGTGCTGGTGTTCATCGGGGTGGGCGCGTTTTATATCAACCCCGCCAACTGGCGCAACTTCGCGCCGTACGGCTGGACCGGCTTGAGCGTCTTCGGCAAAACCGTGCTGGGGCAAGTCGGCCAGGACGGAGCGCCGGTCGGGATGCTCGCCGGCGCGGCGATGATCTTTTTCGCGTACATCGGCTTCGATTCGGTTTCGACGCACGCCGAGGAAGCGAAGAACCCGCAGCGCGACGTGCCGATCGGCATAATCAGTTCGCTGCTGATCTGCACGGTGCTCTACATCGCGGTGACCGTCGTGCTCACCGGCATGGTCCCGTATCAGCTCATCGACCGCGACGCCGCGGTGGCCGTCGCGTTTCAAAGCGTCGGATTGCGCTGGGGCCAGTTCGTGATTTCGCTCGGCGCCGTGGCCGGCATCACCTCGGTGATGCTGGTGCTCATGCTCAGTCAGCCGCGCGTGCTGCTGGCGATGGCCCGCGACGGACTGCTGCCGAAAAGCTTCTTCGGCGCGGTGCATCCGCGTTTTCGCACGCCATGGAAATCGACGATGCTGACCGGCGGCGTCGTCGCCTTGATGGCTTCGTTCATCCCGCTGGGCATCCTCGCGGAACTGGTGAACATCGGCACGCTGCTGGCGTTCGTCATCGTGTGCGCCGCGGTGCTCATCATGCGAATGACGAACCCGCAGGCCGAGCGGCCGTTCCGTTGTCCGGCGGTCCCGGTCATCCCGATTCTGGGAATCTTGTTCTGTCTGGTCTTGATGTTTTCGCTGCCGTCGCAGAATTGGCTGCGGTTGTTTGTCTGGATGGCGGTCGGGATGGTCATCTACTTCGCGTACGGGCGCTTCCATAGCGTGATGGCCGAACGCCGCAAGACGGGGCAAAGCGAACCGAAGTAGGCCGGCCCGCATCTCCGGCCTAGGCGTGGCCGCCGAATCCGCCGAACAGAATCAAATCGCGCAGCCGCGCCGGGGCCTCGCGTTCGTCGATCTCTTCGCCGGTGAGCAGGGCGCGCGCCATAAACGTAAAAACCGCGCCGTGATAGAAAAAGACAAAATCCCTCATCGTCAGACCCGGTCGCAGCCGCCGGTCGCCCATCGCTTCTTCCAACAGCCCGAGTTCCGCGTCATGCACGGCGCATTCCAGTTCTTTGAAGTCGGCGATCTCGCTTATTTCCTGCGGATAGGCGGTAAACCGAATCATCAAGCGAACCCAATCGTTGTTCTGCCTGACGAGATTGATTCCGGCGCGAATGGCTTCTTCGACGAGATCGAACAAATTGAGACGACGGCTGCGCAGCTCAGCGATCATCTCCTCGTGCTGCCGTCGGGCGTCGTCGAGCAGCGTGCGGAACAACTCTTCCTTGCCGCTGAAGTGGTGGTAGATCGCCGGTTTGGAAATGCCGACCTGCTTCGCGATTTCCTCCATGCTGGTGTCCGGATATCCGCGGTCGGCGAAGAGCCGCAGCGCGACGCGCAGAATTTTCTCGCGCGTATCAGAATGCGGATGGTCGCTCACGACTCAGCGCCCGCGGGCTGCGCTTTGGGCTTGCGCCGAAAGACGTGCCGCAAATCGTCCATGAACGTGTAGACGACCGGGATGACGACCAGCGTCAGCAGCGTCGAGGTGATCAAACCGCCGATCACCGCCGTGGCCATCGGCGCGCGAATCTCCGAGCCCTTCGACAACGCCAGCGCGACCGGCAACATGCCGAAGATCATGGCGAAGGTGGTCATGAGGATCGGCCGCAAACGTACGCTGCCGGCTTCGACCAGCGCGTCGGTGCGGCTCATGCCTTTGGCGATGTTCTGGTTCGTGCGGTCGACCAGCAGAATCGCGTTCTTGGTCACCAGGCCCATCAGCATGATGATGCCGAGCATCGAGATGATCGACAGCGAGTAGCCGCTGATCAGCAGCGCGCCAAACGCGCCGATCACCGAGAACGGCAGCGAGATCATGATGGTAAACGGGTGAATAAAGCTCTCGAACTGGCTGGCCAGAATGACGTAGACCAGAATGATCGCCAGCACCAGCGCGGTGATCATGTCGACGAACGACTTCGCCATGTACTTGGCCTGGCCTTCAAAGGCCGTCGTGACGCCCGGCGGCAGCTCTTTCTTGGCCGTATCATTGATGATTTTGACTGCATCGGACATCGGCAGGCCTTCCAGGTTGGCGAATATCGTCACCTGGCGCTGTCGGTCCTGGCGCTCGATCTGGGTCGGGCCTTTGCCCGGCGTCACGGTCACGACGTCGGCCAGGCTGACCAGGCTGCCGGTCATGCTGCGCACTTTGATCAGGTCGAGGTCGGCGGCGTTCGTCCGTCGCGCTTCGGGCAGCCAGACGCGAATATCGTAACGGTCCTCGCCCTGCGCCATCTCGCCGACTTTCTGCGACGAAACGAGATAGCGGACCGCCACCGCGACCTGCGCCGCTTTCACGCCCAGTCGCGCCGCCTTTTCGCGATCGACGCGGATGCGCAACTCTTCTTTGCCCTCGCGCACGGTCGAGTCGACGTCGACGAAGCCCTTGGTTTTCTTCATCACGTCGGCGATGCGCAACGCAGCCTTCTCCATCGCCGGTAAATCCTGCCCGCGCAGGCAGAACTGAATCGCCTGGGAATGGCCGCCGCTGGCGCTGCCCATGTCATTCGCCTCGCTGACGGAAACAATCGCTCCGGGCATCTTGGCCAGTTTCTGGCGTGCGATCTCCATCATTTGCTGTTGGGTGTATGGTCGCTTATTGGCCGGCATCAATTTGACATAGAGCGAACCCTGGTTGACGATTTCCTGTTGGCCGCCGCCGATACTGGTGGCGATCAATTCGACGCCCGGCAGCTTGCTGACAATGCCTTCCACCACGGCGCACAACTGGCGCGTGTGCTCCAGTGAGCTACCCGGCGGGGTTTCGACTATAACTTGAAATCGTTCTTCATCCTGCGTCGGCATGAACTCCGACGGCACCAGGCCGGCGGCGAATAGCGACAACACCAGCAGCACGACGGCGATAATCACCACGCGCACGCGATGCTTCAGCGCCAAACTGACCAGCCGCGAGTAGCCGGCGTCCAGACCTTTCAGGAGCCGTTCAATCGCCACGTAGAAAAAGTTGTGGCTCGGCCGGTGACGCACGAAACGCGAGGCCAGCATCGGCGTCAGGGAGAAACTGACGAACAGCGAAATGACCACCGTCGCCGCCACCGTGATGCCGAATTGGTAGAAGATGAGGCCGGCGATGCCCGGCATGAAGGCCACGGGCACGAACACGGCGACGATCGTCGAAGTCGTGGCGATGACGGCCAGGCCGATTTCCTGCGTCGCGACTTTGGCCGCCACCATCGGATCTTCGCCGCGCTCGACGTGGCGAAAGATGTTTTCGATGACCACGATGGCGTCGTCGACCACGATGCCGACGGCCAACGTCATGCCCAACATCGTCATGTAGTTGATGGTGAAGTGCAGCGCGCGGAAGACGGAAAATACGCCGATCATCGAAATCGGAATCGCCAGCGCGGAGATCACCGTCATCTGCCGGTTGCGGAGGAAGAGGTAGATGATCAACACGGCAAGCAATGCGCCGTAGGACAAGTCGAAGGTCGCGTCTTTGATGGCCTCGCGAATAAACTTGGCGTTGTCGCCGACCGCCTTGAGTTCAACGCCGCGCGGAAAGGCCGGCCGCAGTTGGTCCAGAATTTTCATGACCTTGTCGGAGGTTTGCACGATATTCTGGCCCGATTGCTTGAGCACCTGCACGAGCACCGACGGCTTGCCGTTCACCGCGGCGAAAGACCGGCTGTCTTTCTCGGTGTCGACCACGCGTGCGATGTCGCGCACGAAAACCGGCGCGCCGTTGAAGCGCGCCAGTTCGATGCCGCCGATCTCGCGCGTTTCGCGCACTTGATTGTCCACGCGCAACGACAACTCGCGACTGCCGCGGTTGAACCGGCCGCCCGGCAGCTCGATGTTCTCCGCGCCGAGGACGCCGATCACGTCGTCGATCGCCAGCCCCGCCGCGCTCATCGCCGCCGGATCGATCAACAGGTGGACTTCGCGCGGTCGATCGCCGATCAGTTGCACCTGGCCGACGCCGCCGGCGCGCTCGATGTTCTGCTTGATGACTTTGTCGGCGAACTTGGACAACGCCACCGGGCTCATGTCCGCCGGACCGGTGATCGAAAAGGTCAGAATCGGCAGGGCGCTGAAATCGAATTTCTGAATCAGCGGATCTTCAATGTCGAGCGGCATATCCGGCCGCACCAGCGCCACTTTGTCGCGCACGTCCTGCAACACCCGCTCGACGTCGACTCCCAACTCAAACTGCACCATCACCGTGCTGACGTTTTCGTTCGAATACGAACGCAGCATCTCGATGTTCGGCAGGGTGTTGACCGCTTCCTCGATCTTGCGCGAGACTTTTTCTTCCACCGCGGTCGGGTCGGCGCCCGGATAGACGGTGGTGATGGTCACCACGGGGAATTGGATGTCCGGCATCAGGTCGATGCCGATACTCGGCAGGGAGTTAATGCCGAACACCACGATGACGAGAATCATCATCGTGGCGAAAACCGGTCGCGCGATGGAGACATCCGCTAGTTTCATTGATGCTACTCCTGCGCGCCCCGCGTGGTCGCGGCCGCCTCGCCGGTCACGGTAACCGGCTGGCCGTCGCGCACCATGCTCGATTCCACGACCACCTGCTCGCCGTCAATCACGCCGCTTTCCACGACAAACTCGCTTTGGTCGGGCAAGAATTGACCGGTCAACTTCCGCGCGACGGTTTTACCTTTTTGCACCACATAGGTGATGAACTTACCATTCGCCTCGGTGCGGATGGCGGTCGAGGGCAGCAGAATCTTCCCGATCAGCGCATGGCCGAGAATGTGGGCCTCGAAAGACGCCCCGCCGGGAATCGGGTTGTCGCCGGTATTCTTGATCCAGGCTACGGCGGTGCGCGTGTGCGCCATGGCGTCGACCGAATCGGTGATCACCTCGATATTCGTCTTGAACGTGCGCCCGTCAGAAGGCAAACGAACTTCCACCTCGTCGCCCGGTTTGACCAGTCCCGCCCGCATTTCCGGGAGTTTCAGCAGCAGGCGCAGACGCGAATTGTCCACCAGGATGAACATCACCGGTTTCATCATCGGATCGACGTAAGCGCCCACGCTGACCAGGCGCATCGTCACCTGGCCGGTAAACGGCGCGTGCACGACGGTTTCATCGAGTCGCTGGCGCGCCAGGTTCCGCATGGCTTCCGCCTGTTGCAGGCCGTATTTTGCGGACTTGTACCCCATCGTGGCGCGATCGTATTCGGAAGCCGAGATCGCCCCTTCGGCCATGAGGCCGGCCAGGCGTTTGTAATCGCGTTCGGTGGTTTCGTAGGCGATCAATGCGCCCTGGTAGGCCGCCTCCGCCTGTTGCACGCCGAGGCGGTAATCCGCGTCGTCCAGCCGCGCGAGCACCTGTCCTTGCCGAACGCGGTCGCCGACGTTCACGTTGATGCTCTTGATAATCCCTCCTTGCTTGCAGGCGACTTGCGTTTCGTTGACCGGTTCCAGCACACCGGTGGCGACGATCTCGCCCGCACTCTGGCCCTGCCCCGCAATAATCACACTGACTGGGATCGCAAGCTCGCCGCCCCCGGCTTCCGCTTTTTGAACGTCGCCCTTTTTGGCGCAAGCGGTTACAAACAACAGCGATATCACCGCGGCGAACAGCAAAGATGATCTGGCGACTGCTGAAAAACTCGACATCCGGAACGTGGCCATCGCGGACTCCTTCTACCGGCGGTTTGCCGTCTACTTACCGTTCGGTAAGTAAGTCCGCGGATGCTAGTTACTTGTCTTTTTTTTGTCAAGTTGATCGGTCGACCGAGCGAGATCCGCAACGCGAGCGAAAGGCTGTTGCATTGGTTGGTGATTTGTGAATAATCTCGTTCGCTTTTTGTCCGGATTTTCAGCGCGACCAGGAGGCGGAATGGAATTGTTGCATCAGTTTTTGCGCCTGTTCACCGACTTACAGGCCACGCTGTCCGGGTGGGTGAATTTATATCAGACGTGGGTTTATCTCATTTTGTTTGTCATCATCTTCTGCGAGACCGGCCTCGTCGTAACGCCCTTCCTGCCCGGCGATTCGCTGCTTTTCGCCGCCGGTACGTTGGTGACCAGCATTCCGAACTCGCCGCTGAAGCTGCAATATCTGATTCCGTTGCTGGCCCTGGCCGCGAGTCTGGGCGACGCGACGAATTTCATGATCGGTTATCGCGTGGGACCGAAGGTGTTCTCGCGCGAGGATTCTTTCTGGCTGAACAAAAAGCACCTGCTGCGCGCGCAACGCTTCTACGAGAAGTACGGCGGCAAAACGATTTTCCTCGCGCATTTCGTGCCGATCATCCGCACGTTTTCGCCGTTCGTGGGCGGCATCGGCAAGATGCAATATCGCCGCTTCGCGCTCTACAACGTCACCGGGGTGACCACCTGGGTGACGCTTTGCACCGTCTCGGGGAAATTATTCGGCGGCCTGCCGTTCGTGCAGAACCATTTTGAAATGGTGTTGGTCGGCATCGTGCTGATTTCCATCATGCCCGCGGTGATTTCCTATCTCCGCGAACGCGGTCGGGCGACCACCGATTAGCCGGCTGCTTACCCCCGAATCGCTTTCCACCAAGGTCGCTGAACGTTGTTTTGACTTCGACTTTCGCCTATGCGATAGTCCGTCGCGTAACTTCACTTAACGGAAATTCAAACCGCGCATCGTGGCACAACCGGGTGTTGGATATTTGTGGCGACGCTCCGCCGGCAGACGACATTGCCTTTCGGCCGCCGTGTTCCGGTCGGTATTCAAAAACGCAACCGAGAAAGGACGAACCAATGACCGCCGTGCATAAGCAACTAGTTCTTTCGCGTGTTTTCGTCTTCCTCATTTTTCTATTGGCCGCGCTGTCCACGGTCTGCTGTTACGGTTATTCGTCCGGTCCTTCGGCGTCGTCCGGCGGTGTCGTTTCCGACTTGCCCCCCGGAACTCCGCAATGGGCGATTCACGTCTGGCCGCCGCACGTCGATCGGGCCGCACCGCTGGAGACTTATCGAGCCCGTTTGATCGCCGAACTCGGTGGCGCGGAGTTGCCATACCAGTACATCTCGGCGGAGCAGATTGCGGCATTGGCGATCAATGAATTCACCGCCGGCCACGAGTGGGACGCGGCGTTGCTTTTGTCGATCGCTTCGTATCGCTATCACCAAACGGCGATACATGCTTACCGCCTGGGTGTTGCTTCGGCGACGGAGCACGCCGGCCAGATCAACCTCGATGCCTACGCGAAACTGATCGGCTCGGAGGTTCAGGCGTACAACCGCATGTATTTCGTGGATGAGCTCACCTTGCTCACCGACAAGCTTCTCCGCGGCGGCCGGCTCGTGGCTCGTCAACGGCAGCAACAATCCAACTTGCAGCCGGTTCACAATGAAAACAGGCCCGAATCGGAAGCCGCGAGCAGCCCCGGCGGCGCCCAGCAGTCGGGTCTCGCCGCCGTCCAGGAAAATCTGCTCTATCTGGACTTGGCTGCGGCCTACCGCAACCGCCTGCAAGCGGACATGGATCATGAGAATGATCGTAACTTCGCTTTCTATTATCTCTCGTCCACCCCGACGGTGCAGGTTCAACAGGATGCGCTGCACTTCGTGATGAGTCCTTTCGAGGTAGACGCCGTGCGCGGATTTGAAAAGCGCTTTCCCGAGCTGCAAGCCCAGGTGTTGCAGGATCTTCACTACCCGCGGGCGGAAACTCGTTCCAATGCCGCGATCATCCTCGGCCGGGTTCCGACGGCCGCCAATACCGCGGCGTTGCAGCAGGCCTTTGCGGCGGAAACCGACGCCCGGGCCCGTTTGTCGCTGGCTTACGCCCTGCTGGAACACGGGCAGGACCAGCAACTGCAACCGCTGTACGAACCATTGAAGAGTTGTCCGAGTCCCAACTGTGATCAGGCGGTGCAACTTCTGCAGTGGACGTCGGCGGAAAAGAAAAAGATGATTGATCCAACCCTCATCGTTCCCGTCCTCAACAACCGCAGCGTGCCGGCCGTGACGCGGCTGCTCGCCGCCTGGCTGTTGCACGATTTTGCTTACCTGAACATTCTAACCGAGGAATCGCTGGACGCCCTGCTGCTGGCTTCCACCGAAACCGCCGAAGAACGGGTGGCCGACAAAGCCATCGAGGGCGTGCGGATCGCGACCCTGCTCGATCGCGCTCGCGTGCGCCAGATGCTCGACCAAAATCATGTCGCGCGGCGGGCGTTGCTGATTCGGCTGAGCGACATCGCGACCGAGGAAGACCTCGCCTATCTGGAAAGCCAGTATTACAAAACCAGCCAACAGGACGACGCGGTGCGCAGCGCCATCGTCGCCGGCATCGGCAGGATTCCGGGTCAACCGGCCGCGCAATTGCTGATCCGCTGGTTCGAAAAATACCCCGCCAATCGGGAAAACATCGCCTTCGCGCTGATCAACCGCAACGACATTGACCCTACCCAACTCGCCCGGCTGGCGGCGCTCGCCAACGATGTCGGGACGCTGGTCTTGAAGCTCCAATTGCAGACCGCCGACGCCATTCCGAGCGCGAAGTTTTTGCTGCGCCGGGGCGACATTAACGCGCGCATCCAAACCGCATTGATCGTCGGCAGAGTTCACCTCGCCGATGTGTTGGACGATCTCTGGGATCTGGCCAGTTACCGAAACTATGCCTACTACCCCAGCGATTCGTTCGTCCGCCGGGCCGCGTTGTCCGCGATTCTCGAGATCGTGGTCGACCAACGGCTGCGGCAGGAAATCCGGGAAACGCCCACGCCGTCGCCGGCGCCCACGCCGACGCCGTCGCCCACGCCCACGCCCGTTCCCCCGGCGCACTAAAGAAGGGTTGCCGGCTCTTCGCGGCCTGATGACGAGATCGAAAATTACCGTCGTCACGGCCATCGCTTGGCGTGCAATTTCCTACTCTTGAAGCAAAAAGCCGCCGGTCCTACAATTAGCCGCCCTCACCGGACCGATCGCGCAGTGCGATCACAACGGGGCGCCGGTCACCCGCAGGCCGCAGGGGAAAAGGAGTCAGGTTCATGAAACGTTTTCTTTTGGTGCTGTGCTTTGTGTTGTTCGTGGGCCTGGCGCCCGCCCATGCCGACTGGTTCAGCCTGAACAGCGCTGAGCCGGCGCCGCCCACAGTTTCGCTCGAAGCAGCTTCCGCCGACGGTTTGACGTTCGACGTGGAATTGGCGGGGTTCGAGTACAGCGAACCGCATGCCGGCTTCGTCAGCCTGACGCTGCCGGAAGAAGGCGTAGCCGGCCAGGTCGGCGACCCGGCCGTGCCGGTCATCAACCGGTTGGTGCGCGTGCCATACGGGGCGGACGTGCGCGTGTCGGTCGAAGGCAGCTTCGAGGACCTGCCGATCACCACGTTCACCGGCGCGCCGTTGCTGATGCCGGTTCAGCCGCCGGTGCCGAAGATTCTCGGCGTGGAAGACAACGTGCCGTTTACCATCAATGAGGACGCGTACAGCAACGGAGCAGCCGTCTTCGCGACCTACGCGCAGCGGATGGACGAAGGCGTCCTGCGCGGCTACCGTTTCATTCTGCTGCAAATGCGCCCGGTCAATTACCGGCCGGCGGATGATCTGCTGCAGGTCGCCTCGCACCTGCGGGTGACGGTGAAGTTCGTGCACCCGAACATGACGGAAACGATCGCGCGCGAAGAGCGCTATGGCGACCCGCCCACCGCGGCGCTGGCCGACGCGCTGTTCCCCAATGCGGGCAGCTTCGGGGCGAAGGCCGATCACTTCACGCCGGCGGGCTATCTGATCATCGGCGGCAAGAATTTGCTGAACAACGCGCAGGTGGATGAGCTCGTCGCGTGGGAAACGCAGCGCGGCTTCACGGTCACCGTCGCCACCATTCAGGATATCGGCGCCACGACGGACGCGATCCGCAACTACATCACCAACGCTTATCAGACGTGGGACGTCCCGCCGGCGTACGTGCTGCTGGTCGGCGATACGAACGTCTTGCCCGCCTTCAACGGCCAGGCGCAGCCGACGTGCGCGACCGATTTGTATTACGCGGCGGTCGACGGCGCCGACTACTTCGCCGACTTGGGCGTCGGTCGCCTGTCGGGGGTGAACGCCGAGCAGATCACGAACATGATCAACAAAATCCTGAGCTACGAGAAAAACGAATGGCCCGGCGGCGCGGCTTGGACGCAACACGCGACGTTCATGGCCAGCAACGACAACTACAATATCTCCGAGGGCACGCACAACGCGGTGTGCAAAAACTACTTGCAGCCGGCCGGTTTCAACTGCACCAAGATCTATTCCCACGAAGGCGCCACCACCCAACAGGCGCTGGCGGCGCTGCAAACCGGACCGACGGTTCACGCTTACTCCGGTCACGGTTCGGAAACCAGTTGGGCGGACGGTCCGCCGGTCAACCAGCAGCAGGTGCGCAGCCTGACCAACACCACTTTCCCGCTGGTCCTCTCGCACGCTTGTCTGACCGGCTCGTTCCAGTTGCCCGAATGCTTCGCCGAAACGTGGGTCCGCTCGCCGAACGGCGCGCTCGATTTCTGGGGCGCGTCGGAAAGCACGTATTGGACCGAAGACGACATCATCGAGCGGGCGATGTTCTACGGCTGGTTCCGCGGCGACGGCAGCAACGCCAAGCACCTGCCCTGGGTCTCCAGCATGCTCAACTTCTCGCTGGCGCAGCTCTACGTCATCGAAGGCGCCACCACCTTGGTGCACCATTACTTCGAGATGTATAACCTCTTCGGCGATCCCGAGGTTCAGCTTTACAGCGCGCCGCCCGCGACGGTGGCCCCGCAGTTCGACCAGGAGATCCAACCGAATACACAGCAACTGTCGATCGGCGTCGGCCAGCCGTATGCAATGGTCGGCCTGACGCGCGGCGATACGCTGCTCGCCACCACCTACGCCGACGTTTCGGGCGACGCGGTACTGACGATCAGCGAAACTCTTCAAGCTGGCGACAAGCTCACGTTGACCATCACCGGCGAGAATCTCGCGCCGTTCGTCGGCCAGATCAGCGTGGCCGGCGCGGCGGACGACGATGCCGTCGATGACGACGCGGCCGATGACGATGTGAGCGACGACGACGCCACCGATGACGACGCCAGCGATGACGACGCGACGGACGATGACACCGGCCATCCGAGCGGCGACGACAGCGGCGGCGGCGGCAGCGGCGGCGGTTGCGGTTGATCTGACTCGAAGATGAGATCGAAAGGGCGGGTTTCAGGCCCGCCCTTTTTTTATCCGAAATAGCCCAGGGCGCGAAGTTGCGCGAGAATCGCCTCTCGTTCCTGCGCCGCGAAATCGCGCGGGTCGCGAACGATCGCCGGCGTCGGCGCGCCGTAACGAACCTGCCGAAACGCCGGGCGCAGGATTTCAGTCACGACGCGTCCGTCGAGATCGCTCGGCGTCGGCCAATCCAGCAGATGAAACACGGTCGGCAGCACATCGAGGATGTCGGCGTCCGGCATCGGCCCCGGTTGGATTTTCGGCCCGGCGGCCATGATGACTCCATACTGCCGATGATTTCCCGTGTGGCCGACCACCACCGGCCCGACCGGCTCGCGCCCCCAGAATTCCGTGGCCCCGCGCGTGGTGTAAGCGTAGTCGCGCATGATCACCAGCAGATCGGGCGCCTCGTCGAGACACGGCCCGCGGTAGATTTCCTCTTTGTCGACGATGCGATCGACCACGGGTAAGCCGTCGTCCGGATCACGTACGGCCGACAGCGCTTCTCGCACGCGGCGGCGAACATCTTGTATTTGCGCGGCCGTCACCACGCCTTCGGGCTCGCGCCCAACCAGATTGAGCCAGACGTTACCGCACAGACCGCGCGAGTAAGCGACGGTGCGCGACCAATCGACGGTCTCGAAGTTGAGCCGGCGCACATCGCACAAACCCCGCGCGATCAAATCGTCGTCGCCCGGCAGTTCCTCCGCGGACGGCGCGGTCCGGTGCATCCAGGTGTGCTGCACGTCGGCGTCCGGCGGCAGCGGCGGCGGATCGAACGCGCGCACCTTCGCCGGATCAAAACGCAGCAGCCCCGCGTCGATCAGCACGCGATTGAGGTAGACATCGCGGCGCAGATCGCCGAAGCCGTGATCGCTGACCACCAGCAGGTGATCGTCGGGCGCAACGCGTTCGAGCCAATCGCCGAGCGCGCGATCCAACGCGGCATACGTCACGAAGATGGAATCGCCCGCATCGCCCTGCCGGCCCGGTTGGTCGAGATGCGCGGGCGTCAACGCGCCCCACAGCGCGTGCTGCACGCGATCGGCTGCGACGTACACGAGCAGCGAGAGATCGGGCCGGTGATGATCCATCAGCCGCAAAAACGCGGCGTGACGCGCGTCGTGCATGGCGAACAGATCGGCCAGAAAACGATCGTGCTGCTCATACCAGTGCGCCATGACGTCGATGCGGTAACCGTCGCCGAGCTCGGCCAGAATCTCCGGCGGCCAGACGCCGTCGGCCGCGCGCGGCGTGTGCATGCCGGTGACCATGAAGCCGGGCAGCGGCTCCGGCGGCCAGGTGAGCGGCACGTTGGCCACGCCGACCCGCGCGCCCGGCGGCGCGAATCGCCAGAACGCGGGCGCGGCGCGATCGCGGCTGGTCACCAATTCGATTTGATAGCTGTCGCGCGCGCGTTTGCCGAAATCGAAGATGCCGTGGCGGCCCGGATTGACGCCGGTGATCAGGCTGGTCCACGCTTGCGGCGTCAGCGGATGGATCGTGCTGCGCAGACGGCCCCACGCGCCGCGATCGAGCAGCGCGCGAAAGTTGGACAGGCGCCCCTCGCCCGCCCAGCGATAGAGCAGCGTGGGTTCCGCGCCGTCGATGCCGATGATGAAAACGCGGCCCACTCAGGGCCCCGCGTGTCCCGCGAGCCGGCGCGCCAGCGGCCGCACAAACCGATCAAAGCAAACCAGCATTTTTTCCACGTCGGCGGGCAAGGTGAAAAGATACCCGGCCGCAAATCGAACCAGCGCCATCTGTTTTGCCGCTTCATACTCGACGCCGTCGAAGACCGGTTCGCCTTGCAAGCGAACGAGCGCCTCCTTCAACCGCGCGTATTCCTCATCGCGGGTGAGACCGGTCACGCAAACGACGTGCGCCGTATCCAGCGCGCGGACAATCGCCGCGCTTTGCAGTTCGGGGTCTTGCGGAACCAGCCCCATGTCCAGCGGAATCGCGCCGCTTTGCTGAATCGCCGCGATCAAGGCCACGGCGTTCGGATCGGCCGCTTCGTCGTCTTCATCCCGTTCGGTCGGCAAGCGATCGCGTGTCACGACGACGCCGATGATCGCCGGAGCATAGACCTTCGGTTTGATGATTCCGTTCGCGGCTAGTTGGGAAATCGCCAGCGGTTGTAGCGTGACGCCGGCCGCGAGCGGTCCCGTGTTTTCCGCGAGTGCGCGATCCAACACGAGATGCAGCGGCGGCGTTTCGGTCGCCGTCCGTGCTTCGACTGCCTGAATGATCTGGCGGGCTTCGTCAAACGAAATCATGGTCGGTCGCCGCCCCGCGCCGATCGGTTTCACTTGCCCTTCTGCAGTCGTTGGGTGATCACCTTATCGATCAACCCGTAGCTCTTGGCTTCTTGGGCGCTCAGATAAAAATCGCGTTCGGTGTCGTGGGCGACTTTTTCGAACGGCTGGCCGGTATGATGCACGAGAATCTCGTTCAACCGTTTCTTGAGCCGCAGAATTTCCTGGGTTTGAATTTCGACCTCGGTCGCCGGACCCGAAGCGCCGCCCAACGGCTGGTGGATCATGATCCGCGCGTTCGGCAGTGCGTAGCGTTTTTTCGGCGCGCCCGCGGCGAGCAACAGCGCGCCCATGCTGGCCGCCTGACCGATGCAAATGGTCACCACATCCGGGCTGACCAAGTGCATCGTGTCGTAGATCGCCAGCCCGGCGGTGATGTGCCCGCCCGGGCTGTTGATGTACATCCAGATATCGGCGTCGGCGTTCTGGCTCTCCAGAAAAAGCAACTGCCCGACGATGAGGTCGGCTTTTTTCTCGTCGATTTCGCCGGTCAGAAATAGCACGCGGTCCTGCAGCAACAGCGAATGGACATCCACCGTGAGCAGGCCGGGTTGGTTCTTGTCGATGACGAGCGGCAGCATCATTTCCCCCCAAAATCCATCAGCGGGCGAATGCTAGCACGCGCGCGTCGCTCGCCGCAACACCGCAGGCTGGTATGCTTCGCGGATTATGATAGGTTAACGATCAAACCCTACGTTGCAGGAGAAAAGCAATGGAAACGACTTTGAACACGACCAAGCTGAAAAAGGTCATGGGCATCCAGACGGCCGTCTATCTTTTGATCGCCGCATGTTTCTCGTTGCCCCCTTTGTCGGCGCGATTACAGACCGTGCTGAACTGGTTCAGTGTCCATCTGCTGAGCACCCGCGCCCTTCCCGCCGACCACAGTTTGTTCCAGGCCGGCGCCTTTGTGCTCATGCTGCTGATGGCCTGCTATGCGTCGCGCGTGTATCTCCATCCCGAAAAAGCCGGCGAACTGGTTCCCTGGCTGATCGGCTTGGACGTCGCGTACGCGGTGGCGGGGTTGCTCTTCTACCTCTTCTCCAAAACCAGAACGATGCACGACCTGTTCGCGTTCCTGCTTTTCGGCGCGCTGAGCGTATGGACGGTGGTGGTCTACCTCAAGAAACCCACAGCCGTTTCGCCGGTGTGACGCCGGTTCTCGCGCGCCAAGCCGGCTCGCCCGCCTATGGGTGATACAGCTTGCCGAGCGCGTCGACCGACGTGATCGACCCGTCCGAAGGAATCTGCGCGAGCTTGTCCGCGATCGCGCTGGGAATGGCGAAGGTCAGCGCGACGTTGCGGTCGCTCAGTTCGCCCATTCCGCCGAACGGCCCCGTGCCGTCCCAGCCGGCCGCCAATTCATCTTCGAAGGCGAGTTGACGCCCGAGTTCGGAGAGCGTGTCCGCGTCGTCGCCGACGATCGGCCAATGATCGTACAATGTCACGTACACCGTGCCGGTGCCGTCGCGGTTGTCGACGATCTCGAAGATGCGCGACTGCTGCGGGAATTGGATGTCGGAGGGCGTTTGCACTTCCCAATAGCCGGCGGCGCCGTTCGTCCCGAGGTGCGGAACAACCTCGTTGTAGTGGCCGTGTCCTTCGAGGAAGAGCATGACGTTCGGGTATGAGGCGAGCAGCGCGTCGAGTTTGTCCCCGTTCTTTTTGATCGACGAGATCGTGTAGTGCGAGGTGACGATGACCAGCACGTTATCGCTCGCCGCCTGTTCCAACTCGGTGGTCAGCCAGTTTAGCTGCTCCTCGCTGACGCCGCCGTCGGACAGCGTCTCGGTCTCCGTGCTGTCCAGCGCCAACANNCCAGCGGCTCGAGCAATTGCATCACGCCCTCGCGGCCGATGAACGCGCGTTCGGCGTCGGGCGTGCAGGCGGCCCCGTCATCGCTGGCGAGATCCGGGGTGTTGTTGAGCAAACGCAGCAGCTCGAGGTTCGGATCGATTTCGTCGGTGTAGTTCGCCGGGATCATGCCCAGCGCATCGCCGGCGGCGAGAAGGATCCGCCAGTCGAGATCTTCACGCAGCAAACCCAGGCCGATGTGCAGCGACTGCTGCGGGTTTTGTTTCCAGTACTGCACGAGGTTCGCCAGGCCCGGCAGATAGCCGTAGGGCGAGCGGTCGGCCAGGTAGTCCTCGCGCTTGTAGAAGGTCAAGAAGGTGTCGGGGTTGAACACGCCCATGTTCTCGACGTCGTGATTGCCCACGGTGTAGAACCACGGCACGAGTTGGCCCGACGCGCGCACGAGTCCGCCGGTCGGGAAGTCGGCATTGGAATTCGGATAATCGGGGCGATTGAACGGATCGATGTTCTGGCCTTGTTCGTTCGTTTCCTGAATGCCGAAATTCCGTTCGCCGCGATCGTGGCCCGTGTGCGAGTCGAGATCGAGGTCGCCGCTGTCCACGCGCACCCAACCGGGCTGGCCGGCCAGCAATCCGGCGGCGTCGAACACGTCAACCAGGATTTCCATCTCGTTGGTTTGCGCGTTGTCCGTCGCGTCGCCCAACACCAGCGCGAAATCGAAATCGCGGTTGTAGTCGGTTTGAATGCGGTCGGCCGTGCGAACCAGCGCGTTCAACATCTGCCCCGCGAGGTCCTCCTGCGGGCGATACGCGGAGCTGAACGTGCCGTCGAAGATAAGATTCGAATCGAAAAACGTGAGCCGCGCCGGCGATTCCTCGTCGGCGATGTGGGTGTCGGCGAAGGTCGCGAAGTAGGTCACCGACAACGGCTTCAGGTCGCCTGGATCGATCGTCGGCTGTACGTTGAGATCGTTGCGCGCCAAGTGCGGCTCGCCGGCGGCCTGCACCAACTGCCATTGGCCTGAACCGGGCGACGTTTCCTCGACCTGGAACGTCACATCCAACGTCGTGGGCGCCGGCGTGGTGTCGTCATCCGCGGGCGTAGTGTCGTCATCGGCGGGCGTCGTGTCGTCGTCGGCTTGAACATCGTCGTCGGACGAATTGCTGGAACTCGAGCTGCAGCCCAGCCACAGAAACGAGAAGGCGATCATTACGATGAGCGAGTACAGCAGTATTGCGCGGGAGAGAATAGATTTCATGACACCCTCATTTTTTGAATGTTCACTCGCACTGCCCTAACGAAAACCTGCCGAAATGCTAACAGCAATGCCGCAGCGGCGCAACAATGACGGAAGAAGATGCGTCTGCCTTGGCGGTTCGCTTACGTGGCGCTAACGGAAATGATTTCGGCGTCCCAGTCGACCACGGCCTGGTGTTCGCGTTCGAGCAGATCGAGATACGCCACGGTCTCCGAAATAGCCAGATATTGATTCGCCACGTCCAGTTCGCCGAAGGCGTCATGGGCCAAGGCAAAGGGATTGGTCGGGCCGCGCGCGATGATCTTCGCCAGTTTGTTTTTTCGCTGTTCGATAAACGCCTTGTTGGTCGCGATCAAGCCGGCGACATCGGGAATGTCCGGCCCATGACCCGGATGCCCCGATCTCACGGCGCGCGCTTCCAGCTTCGCCACCGAATCGACGTAATCGAGTAGGCTGTGGGTCCGTCGATAATCATCGTCCGGATCAAGGTAGAGCAGCGGATTGGGCGTGATGTGCGGCAGCAGCAGGTCGCCGCAGAACAGCAGCCCGGAGGCGGCTTCGAAAAAACAAAGATGGTCAGGGCTATGGCCGGGGGTGAACAGCGCCTCGAGCGACCAGCCGTGATCCGCGATGGTCTCGCCGCCGGTAAGCCACTCAATCGCCAGGGGCTGCGCGTCGCGGTTGGCGAAATGATCTCCCGCGCCGAAAAGCTGAAAAGCGATTTCCAAAAGCGGCCGCGGCCCGCCGCAGTGCAACAAGAACGCGAAGAGCTTTTCCCGCGCTTCGGCCTCCCGCTGCGAAAGCAGCGAGGCCTTCTTTGGGAGGTAGAGCGTCGCCGGACACAACTGCGAAAGGTGCAGCGCCGCGCCCGCGTGATCGTAATGATCGTGGGTGACCAGAATCCGGCGGATGTCTTCCAACCGCCGGCCGTGCTGCTGGAGTTGATCGCGTAATGCGTTGAGCGACTTGGAGGAATAGACCCCCGTGTCGATTAGCGTCGGCTCATCGCCGTCGAGGAAATAGGCGTTGATTCTGCCCACCGGATAGGGCGTGGGAAGCGACAGTTTCACGGCTTGAAAATTCGACGGCGACATTCGCTTTCTTTCCGGTTTCGTCACCTGGAGTGGATGATCAGCAGGTCGCGAGCTTGTTTGTGTCGCGTCGGTGAATCCATATGGTTTTCACCGCGTCCCCCTTTTACGTCTGCGGCGGGCAAGAACTACTGCACCCAGCGCGCGTACCAGTAGGCCCAGCGCCAGTCGACCGCGGGCATCAGCCGCGAGCCGTCGCCGCCGCCGTTGGGCTTGTATGGGTTGGACCGCCAATGGTAGTTGCTCGGCGGACGCACGCGCTGCGGGATCGGCTCCAACGTGATCAGGTCGTTGTCCCAGCCTATATCGCCCATCACGTGCACCCACGTGCCGTCGTTGAGCTGGCAAAGTTTGTTGGCGATTTCCTGGTCGTCGCAATTGGTGATGGTGACTTCCCAATACGGCGCATCCGGAAATTCCTTCAGCGTTTCGACGCCACGCTCGACCGCCGCTTGATCGGTTTCGTAGGGCATGGCGTGGTCGACCGTGGCGTCGCCCACTCCCGCGGCGTACGCAAAATCGTAGAGGCTGTAAGAAACCTCCTTCGGCATCCGGTGGTAATTGGGCATGTCGTAAAGCAGATTCTCGAGGGTGTGCCGCATCAGATCGCGGGTGACGTCGTCGCGGAGATAGCGTTGCGCGAGCAGGTAACCCTGGAACGCCATGTTGACCGAGCTGTAGTTCGTGTACCACAACAGATTAACGCCGAGGACGTTGTGGTAGACGATCTCATCGAAATGGCGCGGACCTAACAGCGTGTTGTATAGGTAGTCCTCCAGCACCGGATCTTCCGACGCATACGCCAGCGCGGCGACGATGCCCAGCGACATCAGCACCATGCTGCCGTCTTTGATCGGCAGCCAGGGCAGGTAAATACGGTCCCACGCGTTTTCGTTGATGTAGCCGTTGTACGTCGTCCGGCCGTCCGCGTCGATGATTTCCAGGTCATAGCCGCTGGGGCGCACGACCATCAGGTTCCGGCCGAGGTCGCGTGCGTACTGCTGATGCAGCGCCTTCAGATCGTCGGGGATCGTCGGATCGTCTTTGATCACTTCCCACACCGCCGCGAATGCCGCCGCCCAACCGATGAATTGATCGCGGCTGCAGGAGTCGGTCCACACATAGTTGGGATATTTGTGATCGGGCGAGTTGTCGGCGCGCGTCGTGCCGTTGTTTTTCTCGGGCGGCAGCGGATTGCCGTCTTGGTCAAACAACGGCGTGGTCGGGATATTCGGGCCGGGACCGGGGACGTCGGTGCGCTGGNNGGTAGCCGCGCGCGATCACCCCGGGCGTCCCGGTGATTTCCACCGCGATCCGCAGGCCTTCCATCCCGCGCAGCAGGAAATTCCGCGCGCGATCGACGTCTTCCTGCGGGTAACCCTCATCGCGCATGACGCCGTAGCGATAGGCTTCCGCCGCGATGCCGGAGCCGGAATAAAGACCGGCCGTCCCCTGGTTGTCGGAGACCACGTCTTCCGGGTTCTTGCCTGACCAGGCTTCGAAATCCCAACTATCGGAGGTGTGCAAAAAGTCATCGACCAGTTGCCGGTCGTCGGGATGATCGAGTGGAATGACCACGTCGCAACTGATCAGATGGGCATACGCATTGAAGTTTTGGAAGCTGCGGTCGAACAGCGTCGCCTTGGCTTCGAGGTCGGCGTCGTAGCCCGGCTCGTTCGGGCCCGGCAGCAAATGCGGCGGCGGGGGCGAAGTGTCGTCGTCGCTGTCGTCATCGGCGATCGTGTCGTCGTCGGCGGTGGCGTCATCGTCGGTTACCGCGTCGTCGTCGCCGACCGTGTCATCGTCGGCCCCGGCGTCGTCATCGGCCTGGGTGTCGTCGTCGTTGTTTTTGTCGCTGCCGCACGCGACGATCGACATCGCCAACACGAGACAAAGGCCCAAGAGAAGCAACTTGTCGGTGAATTTCATTTTCTCCCCCTGCCGGAACGAAGCGCTATTTTACCTGGCGTCTTGTTCTACCGGACAACTCAGCGAACTCATTTTCGTTTATTGCGCGCGACTTGGAAAGTCCGGCACGACGGCTCCACGTGGTCACAAAAAACACCGCCCCAGTCCTCGGTACGTCGGCTCGCGGCCGATAACGCGGCCGTCGCGCAGCAAGACGTATTCATTGAATCGCTCCGCCAATTCGCCGGCCTTGGCATGACGAAAAAGAACCGGATCGCCGAGATGAATCGGCGGTGTCTTTTTTCCGAGCAACAGCGGCGTCTGCACTTCCCCTGCCCCTTCCACGCCGATCAGCGACAGCCCGTCGGGCAAGTAAGGCACGGGCAATTTGTCCGCCCCGGCCTCGCCCGAGGCGACATAACCGCCGCCCAGGCACGTGACGTAGCCCGGGTCGCTGACGCGAATCGCCTGCAGCGCGAAGAACGCCGCGGGGTTCAACTTCACGTGGCGGAAGTAGCTGAAGAGGTGGGAGCACAAGAAGCCGCTGCCGGCGGTCACTTCGGTGACCGACGAATCCTGGGGCGTCCAATCGAGCGAACCGGTGCCGCCGCCGTTGAAGAAATCCAGCCGGACGCCCTCTTCGGCCATTACTCTGGCGACTCGCCTCCGCAACGCGGCCGTATCCGGCTTGGAAAGCGCGCGAATCAAGCTCCGCAGGGGATTCATGGCCGGGGAAAACGGACTGGCGTCGGGCAGACTGGCGATCTGCGCTTCATACGCCATCACGCCGGCGATTCGCACGCCGCCGATTCGCCGCGCGTAGCGCACCAGCTCTCGCACCATCTTTTCGTCGCGCACGGGACTGCGCCTGACGCCGACGTGAATTCGCCCGCGCGCCGGTCGATACGACGCATCCACATCGATGCAGGCGCGAAGGGTCAGCCCCGCGGACCGGCCGGCTTGCGACAAGGCATCGAGATGCCTGCGGCAGTCCGCCACCACCGCGACCGTGGCGCCCTTCTTGGTCATGCGAACGAGACAATCCATGTCGGAGGGTTGAACGGTGGGATAAGCGACCAGGAAATCATCGAATCCCAGGCCGGCGAGAAACTCGGCCTCTTCGCAGGTGAACGACATGATGCCGCGCATCACCTCCGGCGCGCGATCGAAAACCAGTTTCAGCAGATACGGGCAACGCAGCGACTTGCTGGCGACACGCAGCGTCTTGCCGGATCGCCGGACCATGTCGGCCATGTGATCGACGTTCAATTCGAACGCGTTCAGATTGACGAGAGCGGCCGGCAGGCGAACGCCCTGCAGCGCATCGCGGTATTGCTCCCACGTCATCGCCGCCCAATCGCCGGGCATCACGGCGCGCTCTTCCGGTGCGCGATCAGCAGGGCCTGCGCCGCATCGTGGTAGACCTGCTCGGTGTCGCGCGAAAAACACAAATCTTCTTCGTAGTGCGCCGGATGGCCGTACGGATGCCAATCAGACGCCGGCACCATGTAGGCGATCTCGTTGTTGGAGAGCCCCATGAACATCGGCGCCGTCCCGTCCATGTAAGAAATCAGGCCGGTCATCGCCGGGAAATTCGAAACGCCCCACGGCGCGCCGTAGTCGTAACTGCTCGCCTCGCGGCCGACGTAGGTTTCCGGGAACGTTTCGCCCGGCGAGGTGATCATTTCGATCGGCCCCAACCGCAGCAGCGCTAGCCGGTCTTTCGAGCAGCCGATCAAGCCGCAAAAATCCGGATTCCCGGTGTAAACGTCTTCCGGACTGTATTGCAGCAGGTGCGCGAGAAACGCGAGCACGAACGCCGGCGAGGTCACCGGCAGCAACAATTCCTGCACCGTGAGTTCGAGCTGCGGCGCGGAGTCGGTCGGCGCGTTGGCCAGCGCCGCGATCGCCAGGTCGCCGATCACAAAACCCAAGCTGCGCGCTTTGTCCCACGTGCCGTCGAGCAGATACACCGGCTGGCCGTGATCGTCATAAATCGGCTGGTCGTTCTCGTCGCGCGCCGCCACGCTCGCGCCGGTCGGCGAAGACAAGCCGCCCAGCGCGCCGGAAATGTACAGGCATTCGCCGCCGAGTTTTTCGGCCAGATGCTTCCGCAAATAGCCGGGAAAGTCGGAACTGACCAACGTCGACTCGATCATCACTTCGGGGTGATTGGCCCAGTTGACGATCGTCGCCACGGTGTGGCCGTCGAGACCGGTAAGCTGCGCCGCCGCCAGAAACGTGGTGTCGACGAACGGCGCGCGCTGGTCCTTGATCAGGTGCGGATAATTGGCCAGCGGATCGTTCACGGCGATCGTTCCCGCCTTGATCGTCACCGGCTCCAACCGGCTCCAAACGTCGAGCACGAGATTCACGACCGCGTCCTGCACGAACGCGATGAACTCGGGCGAGACGCCGCTCTTTAAAATGTTCGGCCCGTAGACGCCCAGCGTGTCCGGCCCTTCGTGCGTATGCGTCGAGGCGATGATGATGTTTTCCTTGACCAGCCCGTGCGTCGCCAGCCGCTCCTGAATCTCGCGAATGCGGGTGCGCGTGAAGCCGACGAAATCGAGTTCGACGAGAATCGCCTGCGTGTCGCCCTGCTTCAACGCGACCGCGGTCGCAAACAGATCGTCGTGCACGCCGGTACAGACGCGCGACGGCACCACGCCGGCGAGATAGATCTGCTCGGGGTGGTTCTGCGCCGTCGGTGTGACGATGGTCTTGCCGGCGGCGGCGTACAGCGTGTGCTCGGACGTCGAATCGTCGTCGGCCGCATCGTCGTCGACGTCATCATCCGCNNCCGCGGCGTCGTCGTCGGCCGCGGCGTGGTCGTCGTCGGAAGTTTTGTTCTCGCTCTGACAACCCGTGAAAAGAGTAAGCGCCGCCACGGCAAGCACCAGAATTCGAAGCAGCAGAAGGAATCGTGATATGCGCATGTCGCCACCTGGCTTGAACCGCTACATCAACTCGCACTCCGCGTGCGAGAACGTCCGCGTTTTGAAACGCCAGTATTAGCGCGGCTCGGCGGACAAGGCAAATGACATTCCGCCAATCCTTTTTTCCGCTGCTGGCGACAATTTGAGTGTCGAGGGTTGATTCTCGCAAACGAAGTGATTAGCTAGTAACCAAAGGAGAATCATATGAAACGCACAGTTAGGATGACGGCGACGATCCCGGCGGCCCCCAAGGCGGTCTACGAGGCTTGGCTCGACGGCCGGAAGCACAGCGCAATGACCGGCGAGCGCGCCACCTCGCAGAATCGCGTGGGCGGCAAGTTCACGGCGTGGGACGGGTACATCTCCGGCGTGCACCTCGAACTGGTCCCCAACAAGCGGATCGTTCAATCATGGCGCTCGACGGAATTTCCCAAGGGCAGTCCCGACTCGCGGCTGGAGGTGCGGCTGGAACGCGCCCCACGGGGTACGCGCGTGACGCTGATCCACTCCGAAATTCCCGCGGGCCAGGCGGAAGGTTATGCGCAAGGCTGGAAGGAATTCTATTTCGAACCGATGAAAAAATACTNNCCAAGAAATAAGGTTGCGAAAATGAAAATTGCGGTGACCGGGGCGACCGGGTTTATCGGCTCGCACATCGCCCAAGGCATGCTGGATGACGGCCATGAGATTTCGTTGCTGGTGCGCAGTCGCGGCAAGCTGATTCCCGCGCTGCAATCGTGCCGCGTCGTGGAAGGCGATCTGCTTGAGGTCAACTCCCTCAAAGAAGCCTTCGCGGGCGCCGACGCCGTCGTGCACTGCGCCGCGCATGTGGGCGAGTGGGGTTCACGCGAGGATTACTTTCAAACCAACGTCACGGGGACGCGAAACGTCGTCGACGCGTGCGTCGCCGCCGGCGTCAAACGGCTGATTCATTTCAGTTCGAATTCCGTTTACGGCGACGGCTCCGGCGACCACGTGGAAGTGACCGAAGACACGCCGTATCAGTCCGGCTGGCATCCTTACGGCGATAGCAAGATCGAAGGCGAGCGCCTGGTTTTCGAAGCGCACCAGGCCGGCAAGATCGTCGCGACGGCCATTCGTCCGGGCATGGTGTGGGGGCCGCGCGACCGCCAATTCCTGCCGAAAATCATCGACGCGCTTTCCAAAGGCATGATGGTTTATCTCGGCGGCGGCAGCAAACTCTTCGGCCTCACGCACGTCGATAATCTCGTCGATGTCGTGCGCCGAAGTCTCGCGCGGAAAACTTCGCACGGCCGCGCGTACAACGTGGACGACGACGACCGGCGGACGTTGCGGGACTTGGTGCGCGCGCTGTGCGTTCGGCTGGGTTACAAGGAACCGTGGCTGACTATCCCCGCGAATGTCGCCAAGGTTCTCGCGACGGTTTCCGAATTCGTCTGGTTGGCAGTGGGCGCGAAGAAGCCGCCGCTCATTACGAAGATGGGCGTTTCAATTCTTTGCTACGACAACGATGTTTCCGTTGAACGCGCCAAGAAGGAACTAGGTTACGATCCGCAGGATCGGTTCGACGAGCGCCTCGACGCTTATCTCAAGTCGTATCGCGCGAAGGAATGATCGAACGCCCGGTTACGGCGTAAGCATCAGGCGCGACGCTACGTGATGATCGATCGCCTCGCGGGTGAACAGCAGCGGCACGCCCCGCCCTTCCATCCACGGTTGAATGAAGTCGTCGTAATGCGGCAGGCCCGGCTGGCCGGATTGTCCCATCGGCCCGACGATTGTCGTGCGGGCCAGATCGCCGAGCGGCGCGATCATGCGGAACGATGGGATGACCCACGGGTCGTACCGGTCCTCGCTCGGCTCGAACGCGGCGACGTTCACCGTGTTGTTGTCGCCGGGCGCCGGGAACGGCCCGCGGCTGAGCAGCTTGTGCTCGAACGGAGTCCGCGCGCCAGGATGCGCGAAGAAGTACTGGTGAAAGCGACCCCATTTCCAACTCGCGGCGTTAGGCCCGAAACGCTGCTCCAGCCGTTTGATGGTTTCGCTCAGCGAAGATTCCAAAACCTGCTGCGGAGTCTCGCGCTGCGGCGTGTCCACGTTGTCCCATAACGGCGACGCCGGCCGGTCTAGCAGCACGTCGAGCGCCGTATAGCCCTCGCCGAGAAGGCGGAAGCCCCAGCGCAGTTCGCCCTTCAGCTTGTCGGCGAAAAGGGCGCGCGTCCATTCGGTCAGAAAGACCTCGTAGACAGCGGCTGCCGAACTATCGGCCGTTACGTTTCGATCCCACGCGGTCAACATGCTCATCGCTTTCACGGCGCGGGCGTCGTGAAACGAATACTTGGCGAGCTTCGGAATGATCTGGTCGGCTTGCAGCGAGTGCACGTCCATCTGCAACGCGCGGAAGTCGTCGGGCGTCGGGCGCGGCAGATTCGCCAGGCGCTGCGCGATGCGATCGTGCCGGTAGGGCGCGCACCAGCCGTAGGTGAGTTGGTGGGGCGCGTCGTCTCCGACGGTGCGATTGTTGGACGTGGTGATCCAACCGCTCGCCGGATTGACCACCGACGGCAGTTGGTCGTAGGGCACAAACCCCGTCCAATCCATTTCGCCGGATGAACCATCGGCAGGCAGCCGGCCGGAATAGCCTTTGCGAATCGGAACCGCCCCGAAGACGTGCCAGCCGATGTTGCCCTGCACGTCGGCCACGACGAGGTTCTGGCTTTGGATCTTGAAAAAGCTGACTGCCCGAAACGCCTCTTCGACGGATCGCGCCCGGTTGAGTTTGGTCAGACCCGTGCCGCTT
>PMZC01000123.1 GCA_003170555.1 Deltaproteobacteria bacterium | reverse complement strand
ACCCCAGACCCCAGACCCTAGCCTTTGATCTTCTTCATCAGCCAGGCGATATTGCGGCCGAGGTTGGTCAAGGTCTCGACGCCTTCCTGGTCGTTGAGGCATTCGCCGGGTTCGCGGCCGATGGCGAGGTTCCAGTAGGTCGAGCCGGGCACGATCATNNTCGCGGTGCGGCGCGCCGGCGCGCCGCACCGCGACCACCGCCGCGCCGACCTTGCGGCTCAGCGCGCGGTTGTTGCGCAACGCGACGATGCCGGAACGGTCGATCAGGTTTTTGACGTGGCCGGTGACGTTCGAGAACCACGTCGGCGAGCCGATCAGAATGCCGTCGGCCTCGAACATCTTCGCTACCGCTTCGTTCAGCCCGTCCTTGACGCCGTGGCATTCGCCGTCGGGCTTCTTGGCGCATTTGAAACACGCCATGCACGGCTGAATCTTCAGCGGCGCGAGTTGTACAAGCTCGGTATTAATGCCCTCGTCTTTGAGCACGTGGAGCACGATCTGCAAACAATCGTATGTGTTGCCCTGCTTGTGCGGACTGCCGTTGAAGGCCACGACTTTCATGGGGCGACTCCTTGTCGGTTGATTTCCACCCGTGAACGGATGGGTGATTATAACAAACTGCGTCCGTTTGTCGCCACCGTCTGCTCACAGCCGAGGGCGGCTGTGCTCCATCTACTACCCCAGACCCAAGACCCTAGACCCAAGACCCTGCTCCCTCTCCGCTTGACACTCGTCCGCCGCGAATGCGAAGGTGAGCCCCTACGTGCCATTGATTAGTGGACGTTGATGAGAGTTATTCTTTATACCGGCAAAGGGGGCGTGGGCAAAACCACGGTCAGCGCGGCGACCGCCGTGGCCTGCGCGGCGCGCGGTTTGCGCACGATCGTGCTGTCGACCGACGCGGCGCACAGCCTCTCCGATTTGCTCGAACGCGGCATCGGCCCGGAGCCCGTCGAGATCGTCAAAAATCTCGAGGCCTGCGAAGTCGACGTCCACCACGAGTTGGGACTGAACTGGGGCACGATCCAAACCTACATCAAGCACTTCCTGTCGCGGCGCGGTTACGGCGAGGCCGTGGCCGAAGAGCTTTCCGTGCTGCCGGGCATGGAAGATCTCTTCTCGCTGTTGCGGCTGCTCGAGCTTGACGAGTCGGGCCGCTACGACGTCGCCATTCTCGATTGCGCGCCGACCGGCGCCACGCTGCAACTGCTCGGCTTCACCGATGTGTTCGACTGGTACATGGACCGCGTCTTCGACATCGAACGCAAATTGGTGCGCGCGATCCGGCCCGTGGCCGAGCGCATCATCAACGCGCCGCTGCCGGGCGACGAGGTCTTCGGCCAGGTCGAGCAGCTTTATCAGCGCATGATGCGCATCAAGACGATGCTCACCGATCCTTCGCGCGCCAGCGTGCGCCTGGTCACCAACGCCGAGAAGATGGTCATCGCGGAAAGCCGCCGCGCGTACACCTGCCTCGGGCTGTACGGCTACCCGGTCGATGCGGTGATCATCAATCGCCTGCTGCCCGCCGAGGTCGACGGCTACCTGCGCCAATGGCTCGGCATTCAGAGCCGCCACCTCGAGGAAATCGAGCGCGCGTTCCGTCCGCTGCCCCTGCTCCGGTGCAAATTGTTCCCGCAGGAAATGACCGGGCTGGCGGCGGTCGAGGCGGTGGCGGCGGAGATTTTCGGCGACCGCGATCCGGCGGCGGTGCTGCATAGCGACAAGCCGTTCGATCTGGTCGGCGAGGCCGGCGCGTACGAGATGCGGCTGCATCTGCCCGGCGTGACGAAGAAGGAAGTCGACCTGCTGGTGAAGGAAGGCGAGCTCATCGTCAACGCCGGCGGCTTCGTGCGCCACATCCTGCTGCCGCGGCAATTGGAGCATCACACCGTGGCCCGGGCGCGGCTCGACGGCGAAACGTTTAAAATCCTCTTCACGCAAGAGAAGGCGAAATGACCGACAACAACGGCCGCACGCCGGTTCATCTCAACGACATTCTGCGTCGTCTCGAAGGCGCCAAAGGCCATTTCCTCACCGGCCAGCGCGAAATCCTCCTCGCCATCCGCGAGATCATCAAGCTGCTCGCCGACCTGTCCGGCGAAGCGCCCGATTCGGTCGGCGCGCTGCCCGTGTACGTCTTCGAGGCGGCCGCGTCGATGATCGACTATGTCATTTCGTACCTGCCCGGCCCCGCGCCCGACGAGGTGATCGCCGCGCGCAAGGAAGCGCTGAAGCAGTTGATGGAGATGCTCGACAAGGAAGCCGAGCGCACCGGCCGCTTCGCCGAAAGCGAGCGCGACGTGCTCAAAGTCGAAGCCCTGATGGCCCTCAAGAAATTTCTCGCCCACGAACTCGAGCACGACCCCCACGCCCCCAAGCCGCGCGTGACGAAAGTGGAAGTCGAGTAACGACCTTTCGAATTGTGGACTTGCTCCGCCGCGGTTAGAATCGGTTTTCAAGGAGTGCATTTCGATGCGGTCGTTTCTGCGACGAAAAGCTTGGCGGCGTGTGCTCGCGATCGCGTTGGGTTTGCTTGTCGCGGTGCTGCTGGTCGAAGTCGGGCTGCGCGTGTATGCGCTGACGATCCACCCGTCGGTGGGGCAGCTTGTGCACGAGGTCGACCGCAACGTCGATTTTCTCATCGTCTGCGCCGGCGACAGCCATACCGAAGGCAAGGGCGCGCCGCGCGGCTTCGACTACCCTTCGCAACTCGCCGCGCTGTTGGACCATATCGATCCGGCCCGTCGTTACGCCGTGGTCAATCTGGGCCTCGCCGGCTGCAACAGCAGCGAGGCGGCGAATCGCGCGCTCGAATTCATGCGGCGATCGCCGCGCGCGCCCGACCTGGTCATCTTCGAAGCCGGTAAAAACAACGACCACAACTTTAAAGACGCGCGCATTTTCCCCGAGTTGGCGGCGAGCCGTGACTACCGCGAATGGGCGCGGTACCTGCTGTCGAACAGCCGCGCGTTTCGCCTAAGCCAGATCACTTACCGCCGGCTGGAAGAACTGAGCCACAACCCCAACCCCACGCTGCGACTGGATGCGGATCATTTTTTCGCGGTGGACGGCGCGGCGGAGCAAGCGCTGCTCGTCCGCTGGATGATCGCCGACCTCGCCGTCCTGCGCGACGCGACGCTGAAGCGCGGCGGCAAACTGGTGCTGCTGAACTATTTTCTCGAAGCGCCGTGGGTCGATCAGGCGTATCGGGACTTCGTCCGGCGATCGCCGACCGCCCTGGTGGATATCCATCGTTTCGGTCTGGGCGCGTTGGCGCGGATGGCGGACTGGTCCGGGCTGATCAAGTATCCCGATTATCATCCGAACGCCCGCGGCTACGCGCGCATCGCGCAACTCATCTACCGCCAACTGGCGGAACAACGTCTCTTGCCGGAAAAGAAGAACGCGGCTACGCAATAGACGCCCGCCAGCGGTCCTTGCCGGCGGCGATGAATACCTCGCGGCCGTGCAGCGCGACGCTGCCGAGGCGGCGCGTCGGCGCGACGAGCGTGCGGGTGATGCCCAGGCCGAAGGCGTGGCCTTGCAGCGCGCGTGAGGGATCGAGCAGGTAAACGCGGTCGCGGCCGAAGCAGCGGTGCACCTCGATCAGGTAGTCGCCGTCCGCCGCGAGCAGATAGCCCGTCTCGTGGCGCCACCAGCCGATCAGCCCGGCCCAGATCGTGCCGCCCTCCGCCGCGCGATAGACGTCAATGAGATACGTGCGGCGATAGCGGGCGCGGTCGAGCACCGCGAGCAGCCGCCGGCCGTTCACGGTGACGAAGGTCAGCGCGCCGAGCGCCAGGTGCATGCCCGGCGCGCGGAAGTTCAACTGCGAACCGTCGCGGCAATGGATGATCATCTGATCGCCGGCGACGTCAACGCGGTCCGGCCCCTCCGGCACCTCCTCGCGATGCTGCTTCCACTCGACGGCGGTCACGTTGCGTTCGAGCGGCAGCAGTTGGTGATGAGAAGCCACCAAGAGCGCCAAGACAACGACCCCTGCAATCATGATCATCCAGTACACGATCATCGTTTCAGGCTCTCCCACAGACGCTGCCGGCGTTCGCGCCATTTCGCCCGCCGCTGCCGCCGCCGTTCGCGCGAGGCGACTTTGTCCGCCGCCGGCCAGGCGCCGCGTGCGCCGCGGCCGAGCACGCCCGGCAGATGGCGCCGCAACCGAATGAAGCCGAGCACCGTCATCACCGTTTGATACACGCTCAACGCGAGCAGAAACGGATTCAGAATGTCCCAGTGAAAGTGCACCTTCACCAGCAGAAAGATGTAGAGCCAGTACTTCGACTTGAAGACGACGCGATACGGCATCTCCAGCACGTTGCGCGCGATGATGAAGGTGATCATGTAGATGTAAGTGACGATGTACAACCCGCCCAACAACGGCGAAGCGAAGCCAAAGTGGATCGCGGTCAGCGCCACCACGACCATGCCGGAGATGTCGTTGAGGATGTCGGACAACGCGCCTTTGTCCGACGCGTACCGCCCCAGCCGGGCGATCGGGCCGTCGAGGCCGTCGAGGCCGATGTGCAACAGCAGCACCGCCCACGCGGCGAGGTAATAGCCCAAACCGAAGAGCGGAAAGAAAAACAACGGCAGCAGCAGAAAGCTCGCCAGCGTCAGCGTGTCGGCGCGCACGTTGCGCCGCACGAAAAACATGGCCAGCGGACGCAGCAGCTTGGTGCGGCGGTCGGCGACGCGATGGAAATACTCTTCCTCGTCCGCGCCGAAGTAGTGCAGTTTGTTCCGGCCAGGCGTCATCGGTCCCCTTTTGGCTCTTTTAGCGTGCATACGATCCGCGGCGCCGTCAAGCGCGAGACGCGGCGTCTTGGCCGTTCGCGCGCTTGCTGGTAGGATGCGCGGCGATGATCGTATTGGGCATTGAATCGAGCTGCGACGACACGTCGGCGTCGGTGGTGGTCGACGGCCGCGCCGTGCGGTCGTGCGTCGTCAGCAGTCAGGACAGCTTTCATGCGCGCTTCGGCGGCGTCGTGCCCGAAGTCGCCAGCCGCGCGCATATGGAAGTCATCGACACCGTCTGCGCCGACGCGCTCGAACGCGCGGGCTGCATGCCGCGCGACATCGACGGCGTCGCGGTCACCAACGGCCCGGGCCTCGTCGGTTCAATTCTTGTCGGCCTCGGTTTCGCCAAAGGCTTCGCCTACGCGCGGGGCATTCCGTTTCTCGGCGTCAATCACCTCGAAGGCCACATCGCCGCCGCGTTCCTCGAAGCCGACGAACCCGAATTCCCGTTCGTCGCGCTGGTCGTCTCGGGCGGTCACACGCACCTGTACGAAGTCACCGGTTTCTTCCGCCTGCGTTTGCTGGGTCAGACGGCCGACGACGCGGCCGGCGAGGCGTTCGACAAAGCGGCGAAGTTGCTCGGCCTCGGTTACCCCGGCGGCGTCGCGATCGACCGTTTGGCCAAAGCCGGCCGTTCCGCCGCCTACGACCTGCCGCGGCCGATGCTGCACACCGGCGACCTGATGATGAGTTTCTCCGGATTGAAGACCGCGATCCGGCAGTTGCTCGAACGCGCGGGCGGTATCGAGCGCGTCAGCCTGCCCGATCTATGCGCCGCGTTTCAGGAAGCCGTGGTCGACGTGCTGGTGAAAAAGTCGCTGGCCGCCGTCGAGCAGACGAACGGCCGTCACCTCGTGATCTGCGGCGGCGTCTCGGCCAACAGCCGCCTGCGCGACAAGGCCGCAACCGTCTGCCGCGAGCGCGGCGTCCGGCTCACCCTGCCGCAATTCGCGTATTGCACCGACAACGCCGCGATGATCGCCGCCGCGGGCTACCATCGCCTGGCGGCGGGCGAGCGATCCGCGCTCGGACTCAACAGCTACGCGACGCTCGGTCAGGCGCCGTCATGAATTGGCTGCGCGCGAAGTGGCGAAAGTTTTATCACACGTTCATCAGCCTCGAGGGTTCGCCGGAAACGATCGCCCGGTCGGTTTCGCTCGGCTTCGGCATCGCCTGGTGGCCGCTGATCGGCACGCACAGCGTCTTTTCGCTGCTGGCCGGTCTGATCTTTCGCGCCAATCTGCCGGCGACCTACTTCGCGTCGTGGCTTTGCAACCCGATCACCATCCCCGGGATTCTGACGCTCGATTACAAACTCGGCGGTTTGTTCGTCAACGCGCCGGACCTGTTCGGATTGCGGCTCGCTGACCTGAAACTGCACAAGTTGTTTTCGCTCGGCTGGCACGTGCTCGTCCCGATGATGATCGGCGGCGCAATCATTGGTCTCGCCAATGCACTCATCAGCTACTATCCAGTCAAATACTTGATCATCCACCTGCGCCGCCGTCAGGGTAAGCTGCCGCCGCCGGAGCACGATTGATGACGCCGTTGCCGCCCGTTCCGCCGAAACACAGTCTGGGGCAGAATTTCCTGATCGACCCCAACATCGCCCGCAAGCTGGTCGGCGCGCTCGATCCGCAGCCCGATGAGACGGTGTTGGAGATCGGTCCGGGCGTCGGCGCGCTGACTGCGGTGCTGCTCGAACGCGCGACGCGCGTGATCGCCGTGGAAATCGACGGCCGGCTGATTCCCGGACTGCGCGAGCGCTTCGGCGAACAACTCGATTTGTTGCACGCGGATATTCTCGCCGTCGATCTTACCGAGCTCGCGACGCGCGCGGGAGGCCGACTGGCCTTGCTGAGCTGCCTGCCCTATTACGCGTCGAGTCCGATCTTGTTTCACTTGCTGAAGCATCGCGCCGCGTTGTCGCGCGCGGTGTTGACGCTGCAGCGCGAGGTGGCCGATCGCTGTTGCGCTAAACCCGGCACAAAAGATTACGGCGGCGTGTCGGTGCAACTCGCGCTGGCGGCGTCGCCGCGTCGCCTGTTCACCATTTCGCCCCACGTGTTTCGCCCGCGCCCGAAAGTCGAGTCGGCCGCGCTGCTGCTCGACTTCACGCGCCCGCATCCCGCGCAGCCGCGTTCGTGGGACGCGCTCGAACAGGTGCTCCGCGCCGCCTTCGGCCAACGGCGCAAAACGCTGCGCAATGCCCTTTCCGCGAAGTTCGATTTCGAGAAGACCGATGAGATGCTGGCCGCGGCCGGCGTCAATCCGAAAACCCGCGCCGAGGATGTGCCGCCGGAAGGTTTCGTCGCGTTGGCGGAAAGCGTCTAGGAATAATCAATCAAGTCAGAGTTCCACGCGCCGCGAAGCATCGCCGCCAGCCAAGCACTCCGGCCGGAATGACGAACGGCGCGTAGTCAGTGAAGACCCGAATCTCGTAAATGTTGGCCCAGAGGAAAATGCTGACCACGCCGATTCCCACCGGCAGAAACAATCGCTTGAGGTCGCTCGGCAACGCGCGATAGCCGAAGGCGACGAACGGCAGCAAACCGCCGAACGTGGCGATCAGCGCACGATNNATACGGCGCCGCCCCGTAGGCGCCCGCCAGCATCGACAGGTTGTGCCACAGCTTGAATTCCATCGCGCGGCCGGGGTACAGCCAGAGTAGAAATCCTTTGATCGCCGCGAAGACGAGCAGGGAAAGAACGAATTGCGCGGTCGTCGTTTTCCAGCCGCCGTTGCGCGAAGCAAAAAGAAGAAGCGCCGGCGCCAGCGCGATGCAACTTTCGCGGTTGAAGATCCCGATGGCCAGCAGCACGAACCACAGCCATCGTCGGCCGTTGGTCGCGGCGTAGGCCAAACCGATGTTGATCACCACGGCGGTCGCGTCATACGAGTAACGCACGCCATAAGGTGGAACGTGCTGTAGATCAATATTCAACAACCACGAGACAGTGAACCCCACCGCCAAAAATAAAACGCAGACGAGCGAGAACTCCGGCCGGAAATAATCGCGCAGCCAGAAATAGAACAGGTAGAACGCGGCCGCCAGCGTGAAAAGATAGAACCAATGTTCGGCGGCAGCCGCGTCGATCGCGCCGTTCCCCAGCACCATCAGGCCGACCACGGCGAACGGCGACAACAGCCGATGCTGCCACGGCAGATTCGCGTGCGAGTTCAACACCTGCAGCACGGCGCCGTGCTGAAACTCCACGGTGGTCTTGAAGCAGAGCACCGCCGCAACCCACGCCAGCAGCACGGCCAGAACGAAAACCGCCAGCCGCTCGCGTCGATCAACGGGTGTCATCGGATCGACCTTCTAATATTCGCGTTGCCTTCCTTCGATCGCGGCGAGCAGGATCGCGGCCGCGATGCCGAGGCGGACATCGAGCAGGCCGGCCTGGTTGGCGGAGAAATCGAGACGGATCTTGGGAAGGAAAAAGTTCCAGTTCTGATGAAACTGGGCCACGAGTCGGCCGTTGATCTCCGCGGTGAACGACTGCGGCAAAAGATTGAACAGGAATCGCCGCACGAGCGCGAGCGCCGTGGAGTCTTCCTTGATCGTCCCGATTTCCTGGCCGACCGGATCGATGATCGCCCATTCGTCGCGCACCATCGATTTCAACCCGCGCCGCCGCAGCGCCCCGAGGTTCTCCCCGGTCGTGGCGTCGGTCACGTCGTAGGTCGCCGCGAAGTCGATCATCTGGCGCGCCTTGATGGTGAGCAGTTCGGTGGTCATTTCCTCGTCGGTGAAGACGCGGATGTCCTCGCGCAGTCGGAACGCCTTCTGCTTCGAATACATCAGCAGCTCGCCGGAATTCACGTCGCGAATCCAAAAAGCGCCGCCGAAAATCTTGAGCAGCTTCTTGCGCAGCACAAACTGCGTCCGGTGAAAACGCGCATCCATGGTCGATCCTCCTGGGTGTTCGTTTTTGACGATAGGCGAAGGGACCCAGCGAAGCAAGCGCGACGCGAATCCGCGCTTGAACGGCGGCGTGGCGCCGGGTATTCTGCCTGTGGTTAACACGGAGGTCGTTCGGTGAGGCGGTTTGCCTGGTTGCTGGCGCTGGCGTTCATCGCGTTGGTCGGGTGCGTATACGACCAGGCGAATCCTTACGCCAATTATCACGCGCCGAAGATCGATTTCCCGTCGCTCGATCCGAACCGCTACCACTGGGACGGCCTGCAAGACCCGTTTTACGAAGGCTGGTTTTTCCGCGTCGCCATCCCCGATCAAGGTCGTTCGTTCGCGTTTCTTTACGTCGTGCTCAACCCCGGTTCATTGGACGAAACAAAACGCCGCGCCTTCGTGGTCGTGGCCGACAGCGAGGGCCGCGTCGTACGGACGGATTTTTCCGCCGACGATTTTCGCGGCAGCAAGCACGAGCTCGACGTGCGCATCGGGGATCACAACCGAGCCACGACCAGCAGTGTCGCCGGCGACATCACCAGCGGCGCCCATCACGTGCGCTGGAGCATGAACTACGACGTGCAGGAGACGTGGACCGACACGATGGGCACGCTGACCAATGTCCCTTATATACCGATCAACTGGTACGTCGGCGCGCTGCGCGGCCAAGCGACCGGCATGGTCGAGTGGGACGGCAAGAAATACTCCTTCACCAATGCGACGCTATTTCAGGACAAGAACTGGGGCAGCCTGTTTCCCACCAGCTACATTTGGTTGCAGGGGATGAACTTCTCCGACTCGGCTGACGCGGTCGCGTTTTCCGGCGGGCCGAGCAGCGGAACCTTGGCCGGCATGTTCGTCTGGCAACGCGGCGATCAGCGGTTTGCCGCGCGCACGCAGGATTTGAACATCATCACGAGCATCGACGTCGACCCGCACGCGGGCGAGGTGGAAGTCGATATCGTGCAAGACCGTCAGTATTTCATTCTGAACGGCCGCTTCGCCGGCTCGACGCCGGCCATTATGCCCGCGCCGACCCCGAACGGCTTCGACGACTTCTCGCAGATGGCGCTGACCGGCGAACTGCAGGCGCGGCGCTACGAGCTCGTCAACGGCCAGTGGCTGTTGCGCGACAACGAGGTGTCGACTCTCGCGGGCGTGGAAATCGGCGGCCAATACAACGTCGAGAACCCGTAACCTTTCGCCCGACGGGGTCCGAGCGCCAGGACCAATCATGCGTTTTTTCAATCGACTATTCTGGCTGGCGCTGATCGTTATTCTCGCGGCCGGTTGCACCGGCGGCGGGCAGTCACACGATCACGATTGAACCGCAAGCATAGGGAGGAACCGATGGACCTGAATCTCAAAAGCGTGCGCGCCAAGTTCAACGAGTTGTACGAATCGGTCGAGGCGGTGGTGCGCAACGAGATCGAAGACGACCGCAATCCGCAGGCGGCCGTGCGGCGCGTGATCCTGGCTTACAGCGGCGCGGCGATGGCGGCGAACCTGTCGCCCATCCCGTTCACCGAGACGGCGCTGCTCACGCCGATCCAGGTGGCGATGGTGCTGCACGTGGGCAAGCGGCTGGGACAGGACGTGTCGCTCGAAAACGCGGGCGAGATCTTCAAACAGATCATCGGCGCGGTGGGGTTGTCGGTGGCGGCGCGGCTCGCGACCAACATTCTGCTGAAAGTCGGTTTGCCGATCGTCGGC
>PMZC01000039.1 GCA_003170555.1 Deltaproteobacteria bacterium | reverse complement strand
CGGCCATCTCGTGCAAGGCGGCGTTCGCGGCCGATTTCCCCGCATCGTTTGTCGCCGCCTTGCACGAGATGGCCGACCTGTTGGGCCGTCACCTGCCGCCGGTGGGCGATAATCCGAACGAAATCCCCAACCGCCCGGTGATGCGATGAAGCGTCGCGCGATTCTGCTCGCCGCGCTGATCGTGACGCTCTCCGCCTCGTTGGCCTGGGCGCGCGTCGGCGGCGGCCAATCATTCGGCGGCGGCCACGGCGGCGGNNGCAGCGGCAGCGACACGATCGACCTGATCTTCGCCGCCTTTCAGCTCATCTACTTCCTCTTGTGGCTGTGCGCCAACTATCCGTATGTCGGGTTCCCGCTCATCGCGCTGATCATCGTGGCCTTCATCATCTTGCTAATCAAAAACGGCCGGACGTCGGCGCGCATGCCGTCACATAAACCCCGGCGCGAACCGCGCGTTTCCGAACGGCTGACGACGCGCGGCGCGACGCAAAAGCTGCGGGCGGAAGATCCCAACTTCTCCGAAATCATTCTTCTCGATTTCGTCAACCTAGTTTACGCGCGCTACATGGAGGCGAAGGGCGCGGCGGGCGACCCCGCATCGCTGACGCCATACGTGGCGCCGACGCTGCTCGAGCAACTGGAAAAAGAACGACAGACCGCGCCGGTGATCGAAGGCGTGATCGTCGGTTCGTCGCAAGTCGCACGGGTGAGCCAGATCAAAGACGGCTGGCAAATCGTTGTCGAGCTGGAGACGAATTACGTCGAGCGCGGCGCGCAAGATAAGAAAGGCGTGGGCTGGTACGCGCGCGCGCGCATGACGTTCCAACGCCGCGCGGGCGCGAAATCGCTGGGCCCCGAGTTCACCAAGTCGCTCAACTGCCCGTCGTGCGGCAGTCCGGTGAAGGTGGACCAGACCGGCCAGTGCGCCTACTGCGGCAAGGTGGTGAAGCCGGGCGAGTTCACGTGGGAACTGGTCGGATTGCGCGAATCGGACAAGGAGCCGCGCGAGAAGATCACCCTCGAACTCGGCGGCGTCGAGGTCGGAACGGACCTGCCCACGCTCTACGACCCGCAACTCGAGGCCGAGCGCAAAGCGTTCGCGCTGGCCTACGCGAGTTTCGGTTGGGACCGCTTTGACGCGCGCGTCAAGGAAACGTTCTTCGCGATTCAAAAAGCGTGGACCGAGCAATCGTGGGAAGCGGCGCGGCCGTACGAAACGGATCGGCTCTTCCAGACGCATTTGTTCTGGATCGAGCGCTACCGGACGCAGGGCTGCGCCAACAAGCTGGAAGACATCGGCATCGACCGCGTGGACACGGCGAAGATCGAACGCGACCCGTACTTCGACCTGATCACGGTGCGCATCTTCGCCCACATGATCGACTACACCGTCGACGCGCAGGGCAAGGTGATCGACGGCAACAAGAAAACGTCGCGCAAGTTTTCCGAATACTGGACGTTCATCCGCAAGGCGGGCTTCACGCCCAAAGCCGCGCCGGAAGGCGCCGAGCGCGCGAGCGGCCAATGCCCGAGCTGCGGCGCGCCGCTGAAGGTGTCGATGAGCGGCGTCTGCGAATATTGCGGGGCCAACGTGTCGGGCGGCGAGTTCGACTGGACCCTGGCCAAGATCGAGCAGGACGAAGTCTACACCGGATAGCGGTTATCCCTTCGAGCATACGAAAAGGGCGGGCCTGAAACCCGCCCTTTCGATTTGCGGTAGGGGCGCACCGCTGTGCGCCCAAGATCGGATTGGGGCGTATAGCGATACGCCCCTACGCCAGGCCCGAGACCCGAGACCCGGAACCCGGATTAGCAGCCGCAGCCGCCGCCGCCACCGCCGCCGCCGCCGCTGTCGTCGCCGGAGGCGTCGTCGTCGGTCGTGTCGTCGTCGCTCACAATGTCGTCGTCGACGTTCGTGTCGTCGTCGATCGTCGTATCGTCGTCGACGGTGGTGTCGTCGTCGACGGCCGTGTCGTCGTCCGCGTTCGCCACGCAGGTGTCGGTCGACTCGTCGCAGGTTTCATCCGCGCCACAGGGGTCGCCGGAGGAAACACATGCGTCGGCGGTCTCGTCGCAAGTTTCCGCGCCGTCGCAGAACAGGCCGTTGTCGCAGTCGCGCGCCGGGCCGGAGCACACGCCGCTCGTGCACGTGTCGGGATCGGTGCAGAACAGACCGTCGTCGCAGGACGTGCCGTCGGTTTGGTTGGACCAGGCGGTCCGCGAGGTTGCGATGTCGCACTTCTGACAATCGTTGGCCGGGTTCGCCGCGCCGTCGTCGTAGCACACGTCGTCGATCAGGCAGCTCGCGCAGGCCTTGAAGTCAAGCGTGTAGCTGCACGCGTCGCCGCCGTTGCCGTCGACGGTCAGGTAGCGCACGCCGGCCGTCATCAGACCGACGACCTGCGAATCGCCCCAGAACAACGCGCGGCTCGGGTCGCAGTCATCGAGCAGGAAGAGTTCGAGGTTGCACGAGACGTTGGACAGCGTCGCGCGAACGATGGAATCGGCGGCCAGAGTGAACTGGTACTTCGCGTCCGGGCCGCTTTCATCGCGCGCCGGGTCGGTCGCGTAGTTGTCGTAATAGTTGCCGTAGGTGTTTTGCGTGGTGTCGCCGTTCACCGAGTCGCCGTCGGCGATCACCTGGAACGGCGCGCAGATCGGCGTGGCCTCGTGGAATGTGCCGTCATTTCCGCCGAAGGAATGCAGCATGCCGCCGACGGCCGCGACCGTGTTGCCGATTACGTGATTGGCCATCAGGGTCGGCCAGGGCTGCCACAGATCGACTACCGGGTCATAGATCACGGCATTGTTGAAGGAAATCGATTGACCGGGGTCGCCGCCGCCGGCGAAGAAGAGCACGCCGTTATAGAAGACGCCGCCGCCGCCCATGCGCTGGCCCATCAGATCGGAACAGTCGGCATCGGACCACGCGTCGCCGACCGGGTCGTAGGCTTCGCACATCATGGTCGGGTTGGTGAAATCCACCTTACCGCCGGCGATGTAGACCTTTCCTTCCCGCGCCCAGGCGGCCGAACCCCAACGAGCGTTGTTCATCGGGGCCAGGTCTTCCCACGTGCCGGCGGTGATGTTGTACCGGGAGGCCGTCGCACGGAAGCTGGGATCGGCATAGCCGCCCATATGATAGATGTAACCGTCCAGGTAAACCGCGTTATAGCCGGACGACGGTACAGAACACTGGTCGGTATCGGTCGACCATGAATTGCCGGCGATGTCGTAGATGTAGACCTGGCAGTCGTAGCCGCCGCCGCTAAAGCCGCCCGGCACGTAGATTTTGCCGTCAGCGTACACGGCCTGGAGGTACCCCAGCGCAATGGGCATGGGGGCCATCGTGTCCCACGTGTTGGTTTGCGGATTGTAGCGATAGTTGGTGTTAACCACGCTGTCTCCGCCCAATACATAGATGTACTGTCCGTCGGAGACCGCGGACGCGTAGGATTGGGCGAACGGCGCCGCGGCTTTGGCCGTCCACGCGGTCATCAGGCCCGCCGAATAGTAGACGGAGTTGAGCAGCAGTTCGCGCTCCTGATACGGCATGTCGGCCACGGTGTCAAAAAAGAAATTCAGGCCGACGACCACGCTTTTAAACGCGCCGAGCAGGGTTGTGCCGTCGCTGAACACGCCCAAGGAGGTCGCGCCCGCGGCAAGTCCGAGCGAGGCTTCCAGACTTTCGTACAACGTCGAGATCCCGGCCATGACGGGAACGTCCGCGATTGCGCCGTTGAACATGCCGACGAAATACCCGGCGCCGAAGGTGAGCGGCTCGTACCCACCGCTTTGCAATCGGCCGGTGATGCTATAGCCGTTCGCGAAAGCCGCAACGCCCATGACCAGGCCCTTGCCGTCCAGATCGACATAATCCGCGAGCACATCCCCCATTGCGACGGGGTCGGCGGGGGCGAAGGCGACATGAACGACGAGGACGTCGAAGTCCTGAAGATCGGCCAGGGTCGGGGTCGAACTCATGAAATCGACGGCCATGACCGAATCGACGAAGTAAGCGTCGTACAGAAACTGCACGATTTCGGCCGGCGCTCCCGCCAAACTGGAATACAAGACCCCGACGTTGAGTCCCGCCTGGGCCGTTCCCGCCGCGCATACGATCGACAGGACCAGGAACAGGACAAATAGACACCTTCTCATTTTTATTCCTCCCACAAACCTGGTTTAGAGAGCGGGTTGCTGTTTCACTGATGTTTCCAGCCGCAAAATTTTTATATCATTTTTTTTTCAGCCAAAGCAAGCGAGACCGGGCCAGACGCGGGAAAGAAAAGACGCGGAAAGACGGCCCGATCGTCCGCGCCGGTCGCCTAGCCGCCACAGCCGCCGGAATGGCCGCGGTCGTGATGCGAGTCATCGTCGGTCGCGTCGTCGTCGGTGCTGTCGTCGAGCGGGCCGACGAAATGCTCGGGCCCGACGAAGGTATAGCCGCGATCTTTCAGGCCGTCGAGCAGCACTTGCAGATATTCGAACGGCACGAACTCGAAGTGGACGAACACCGAGGCGACGCCGTCGCGGATGATGCTCAGGCGGTCGGTGTAAGCGAGCTTGCCTTCCGGATGCCAGTACGGGTCGGGGCTGGACAAGTCGATGTAGTTCAACGTCTCCGGCAGCACGGCCATGCGATCCGCGCTGGTTTGCAGAAAGTACGGAATCATCTGGCTGTACGGATGGAGATCTTCGCCGAAGCTCGGCGGCGCCTCAGGCCCCACCGGGAAAACCAGCAGGCGTTCGTAGCAGAAATCAAAGTATTCGGCGAAGGTCAGGTAGTCGCCCCACGAGGCCGAATAATGCGGCGTCTCCCAAATGCGCGGCCGCCAGCCCTCGCCGGCGAATTCGGCCAGGCNNCGCCCACGCCGCCGAATCTTCCGGCACGGGTTGATTGTCCAGGCCCAGCGAAAACTCCCAATCCTCGCGCGAAATGCCGTTGCCGTGCTGATGGGTGACGCCGTGCATGATCATCACGCCGCCCAGCTTGCGCAGATGTTCGATCGCCTTCACCAGGTCGGGGTCGTCGCTGAAATGAAACTCCGACCCGGCCGGGAAGTACTTGCCCTCGGGGTCTTTGAAGATCGGCACGACGCCGAACGAAAACGGAATGCCCTGGTCGTGCAACTGATCGGCGTATTCCACCAGCAGCTTCGAGTTGGTGACGACCGGGGCGATATCCTCGAGCCGGATCATGGCCAGCTTCTGCTCCGGCGCGCCGGTTTGGTAGAACTCATGCAGCAGATCGGCGAAAACCAGGTAGCGGTCGTCGCTGGTGCTGTCGACCAGCGGGTCATCGGTGATGAAACACAGGTTGCCGCCGCAGACGAAATGCGGAAGCTGTTGGTGGAGCTTGGTGGACGCGAGGTACGAATAGACGTGCGCCGCCTCGTCGGGGTGCACGACGAAAAAATTTTGGTTGGCTTCCCGTGGGATCGTGCGGCCCTTGTATTTGATCTGATCCCAATCGCCCCCCGGCTGGACATCGGGACCGCAGGTAAAGCCGAACGGGCCGGGTCCGCCGAGGTAGTCAAAGAGCTGATCGAGGCCGCCGCCGATCCATAACAGCCGGTGCTGATTGCCGGCGATGTCCGTCAGGAACGCGTCGGGCAGCGTGTCCCACTCCGGCGCGTAAAAAACCACAAATTCAAAGCCGTTCATCTGACCGGCTTGGTAGTCGACCACGTTGACGGTCCGCAAGTCGCCGTCGAAGTGACCGAGCAGATTGTAGATCATGCTGACGTTGGTCAGATCATGATCGGCGGGGTTGTAGTAATAAATGATGGTCGAGGCCGACGCCGGGCACGCCGCTAGTAAAAGGAAAGAAAGAAATATTAGAAGCCGCGCCTTCATGTCATTTTTCCGAGCGTCGAAGAACCTGCTACATTATTACCACAAAAGGCCCCCGACACTCAAATCGCCACTTGGCCATTGGCGTCTCAAAGCGAGCGGAACGGCGGGGCGCGAAGCCGAATGAGCCTCATTTGTGCGGCGCGGCCGTGGCCGTCGACCAATCCGAAGTTCGGTCACGGCCGAGACCGGGGCGCACGCGACGCGCCCGTTTTTTCGTGTTCTTCAATAATTTCTTTCGCAAGATTGAAGAAGAAAATACACATGGGTTAGTTGAACGCAGATATTTGTGCGCCGCGTCCGCCCGCCGCTGAACTTACCTGAGGTCGGTCCGGCGTCGACGTGGCGACGACCCGACGCGCGATAAGTCGCTATTTTTATTGCAATAACAGTTTCGTCGGCTACTTATTGTGTTGTGGATAACTTCCGGGCCCGGTCGCCGCCGATCGCGACGCGACGTCCGGCGCCCGGCGGGAAACCAAGACGTTTGAGATAAAAAGACAAATGATTTTCGCGGGTTATCGTCAGTCCGGCGCGCAAAATTGTTTTTCTGTAGATATCTCTTGACAAGTCAGATATGCTGGGTTATGGATAGCAACATGAAGCGAAAGTGACGACGGGGGCAATACGTCTGGTCCTTTCGCCATCGATGTTTTGCAAGTTGATTTTTCCGGGTGTTTCGTCGTGTGAGGTCGGTGTCGGCGGCTCGACGCAGGCCGCGGTGGTTGATCGGACAACGATCACAGAAGGTTCCTCGCGAACGGGGGAGTCAGTCGCGGGGAGTCGGTCCCCATTGAAAACTAGGGAACGACGTCGGGGAACTCCATAGGGCAGCGAACAAGGCAACGGCCGGACAGGCCAGGCGGAGGTGAAGTCAACCTGCACCTGCGCCGGGCATGTCCAACAAAAATAAACCATAGCCAAGGAGAGGATGTCATGGAACTCAACAAGTCGGTCGAAAAGTTTCTTGAAGCGTGCACGAAAGAGTTGAAGCTATCCGAGAAAACCAATCGGGCGTACGCCTATGATCTCGGTCAGTTCAGCGATTTCATGCAGGACAAGGACGTCGAGAAGATCAACAATGCCGACGTCAACACCTACCTCAACTACCTCGACAACGAGCAGAAGCTGAAGGAGTCGACCATTCGGCGCAAGATCATGACGCTGAAAGCCTTCTTCCGCTATTTCGTCGAATCGGGCAAGGTCACCAAGACGCCGCTCGAAGGCGTCGATCACAAATACAAGATGACCAAGAGCCTGCCCAAGATTCTCAATGCGCAGGACATGATCCACCTGCTGAACTTCGTGGTCGAAGACGTGAAACGGCTCGAGAAAGAGCTGCGCCCGGGCTGCGGCCGCAAGGTGAAGTTGCACTACGAAAACGCGATCCGCGACCGCGCGATCATCGAATTGCTCTTCGCCACCGCGATGCGCATCGGCGAATTGTCGGAACTGAATCTCGAAGACCTCGATCTCGACGGCAAGTCGGTCCACATCAAGGGCAAGGGCAACCGCAACCGCACGCTGGTGCTGGGTAATGACAGCGTGATCGACGCGCTGAAGGACTACCTGAAGATCCGGCGCAACCTGCACGGCGACGCCAACGCCCTGTTCCTCAATCGCTTCGGCGGCCGCCTGTCGATCTTCGCCATCGAGAATTTGTTCGAGCGCATCCGCAAGGCCGCGGGCCTGCGCCGGCGCTTCACGCCGCACGCCCTGCGCCACACGATGGCGGCGATGCTGCTGAACAACGGCAAGGATCTGCGCCAGGTGCAGAACATTCTCGGCCACTCGAGCTCGGTGACCACGCAGATTTACCAGGAAGTGGCGCCGCGCCGTCAGCGCAAAGTGCTGTCGCAGCTCAACGC
>PMZC01000303.1 GCA_003170555.1 Deltaproteobacteria bacterium | reverse complement strand
CCGCCAGCCGCAGCGCCACGCGTTCGAGCCGGTCGAGGTGCCAGCCGTAGAGCCGCCGGCCGCGCACACGCATGAAGTCGCCGTAGTTGTAACCATAGGTGGTTACAAACCGCGCGCCGAACAGCAAGCGCGCCACCACCGCCGGCAGCGCCGCGCCGGTTTGCATCACGCGCAACAGCGCGAGGCGGCGGAACCGGCTTTCGTGCAGCAACGGCATCAGCGCCGCGTAGAACGGCCCCGGCCAACGCGGGCGGCCGGGAACGAATTCGACGCGCGGCAGCGGACGTTCGCGGTCGTCGCCGTACGAGAACACTTCCACTTCGTCGAACGCGGCGGCGTAGCGGCGCAGGTAATGATCGACAAACCGCGACTCCTGCCCTTCGCGTTTCATCGTCGCGAGGCTGTCGCCCGAGTTGAGCAATACGCCCAGGCGCTGCTTCCCGCGTTCGGCCAGCACGGCGCGGAACGCGATCTCTGTTTGTTCGGCGCAGCGCTCCCACGTGAAACGCGCGGCCGCGTCGCGCCGGCCCGCTTCGCCCAAACGTGCGCGCAATGCGGCGTCACGCAGCAAGCGGTCGAGCGCGTCGGCCAGCGGCCGCGGCGAAGCGATCGGAGCGACGAGCCCGGTCTCGCCGTCGCGCACCACCTCGGGCAGGCTGCCGCGATCGCTGACCACGACGGGCACGCCGGCGAGCATCGCTTCCGCGACCGCCATGCCGAAACCTTCCATCAGGCTCGGGAACGCGAAGACGTCCATCGCGCGTAATGCGATCGCTTTGCGGTCGGGATCGAGCCAGCCGACGAACACGACGCGCTCCGCGACGCCCAACGCGCGCGCTTGCTCGGCCAGCTTGTCGCGCTGCGGCCCGTCGCCCGCGATCAACAACTGCGCGTCCGGATGTTGCGGCGCCAACAACGCGAACGCTTCGAGCAGCAGCCCGACGTTCTTGCGCGGCTCGAGCCGGTTGAGAAAACCGATCACCGGCGCGTCCGCCAAACCGAACGCGCGCTTCGCCTCGGCGGCCGTCGCCGACGTTTCGCCCGGCGGAGTCGCGCCGCAGCCGNNTCGAGCCGCCGCGCGGTCCAGCCGATCACCGCGTTTTCAAAGCGCCGGTCGTCGTCGAGGTGGAAGATCACGCCGACCGCGGGCACACCCAACAAACGCGCGGCCAGCAGCGCGCCGGGGCCGAAATGATATGGGTCGCCGATGCGCACGAGGTCGAAGCGTTCGCCGCGCACCCAGCGCAGCCACAGCAGCGCGAAAAAGAAAACGACGTTCGGCGGCGCCGGCCCGAGTTTGAACGCGCGGCGCAGCGGCAGCACGCGCACGTCCCNNGGGCGATAGACGAGCGGGATGAGGCACTGCACGCCACGGTCGGCCAGCGCCTGCAAACTTTTCGCGTGGTAGACGCCGCCGCCCAAATTCGTGCGGTCGCTGAGGCTGGTCGCCGGCGCGCAGATGCGTAGGCGGCTCGTTTGCTTTTGCAGCCGTTCGTACAACGCGATTTGCGCGTCCAGCAATTGGTCGCCGGACAACTCATGATGCAAGCGTCGCTCGCCCGCCTCGCCCATGCGGCGCGCCAAATCCGGATTGGCCAGCAGCTTGTTGACCTGCGCGGCGAAGGCCGCCGGATCGCGTCGCGGCGCGAGATAGCCGTTCACGTCGTCCTGCACCAACTCCGGATTGCCGCCGGCCTTCGTGGCGACCAGCGGCTTCGCGGCGGCCATCGCTTCGAGCGCGNNCGCGACCACGCGCGCGGCGTGCAGCAGACCGAGCGTGGCGGCGTGATCGAGCGGCCCGGTGAAGACGACGCCGTCCGCCGGCTGCGGCGCAAGTTCGGACTCGCGGCGGCCAACCACGACCAATTGCGCCGTGGGGTGCGCCTGCCGAATGAGCGGCCACGCCGCGCTCATTTCTTCCGCGCCCTTGCCGAGCGACCAGCGCCCGACGAACAACACCAGCGGCCCGGTGAGGCCAAAGCGCTCGCGCAGCGGCGCGGCGTCGGCGGTCGCTTCCGCGTCGGGCGGCGGATTGTGAATGACGACCGGGTGTTGTCCGGCCAGCTTCGCCGCGGCGTAGATCATGCGCGTCGCATCGGAAACGAAAACCGTCGCGTCGAGGTCGCGCAGCGCGCGTTGCTGGCGCGAGCGCGTCCACCATTCGAGTTCGCGGCGCAGGTGATAGCGCAGCCGCGCGGCGAGCGGCAACGCCGGCGTGTAGAGTTCCAGATATTCGCGCGTGCATTGGCGATACTGCGCGTGCGAACAGGCCGCCGGCGGCAGATCGTCGCGATGCACGCACACGGCGACCGGGCAGAGGCCGCGGTAATCGCGCACGGTCATCAGCACGGGCCGGCCCAGGCAGCGCGCCGCGCGCAGCGCCGGAACCAACATGCCGAAATTCTGCACGTGATACAGATCGGGCTCCACGTCGCACGCGACGAGCCGCCGCGCCAGATAGCGCTCAGCGAAGACGTTGCCGTAGACGTAGCTCGCGAACACGCGCGGCGGGCCGTGCATCTTTTTGGGGAACGGCAGGCGGACGACGCGCAGGCCCTCGGCCGCCAGCTCGCGGTCGAGGCGCGCCGTTTCCTCACGCGTGTCGTCGCCCGCGAGGTCGGTGGTGACGATCGTCGCCTGCACGCCGCGCTTGATGAGCCGCCGGGCCAGCGCGAGCGTGCTCCATTCCGCCCCGCCGGGCGCGTGGGGCAGGAAGTAGTCTTGCAGCAGGGCGACGTGCATCAGCTTCGCGCCTTTCGCGCCACGAGGCGGAAGCCGGTCGACTCGCCGGGCTCGCGCAAGGCGTGCGCGCGTTTGCGGTCGGCGAGTTTTCCGTAGAGCTTCAGCGAGACCGCGCCGGCCAGATCGAACCACGGCGCCCAGGGCGTATCGGCGACGACCGGCGAAGCTTCGAGCGGCGTGAAGCCGGCCGCGCGCAACACCCGCTCGAGACCCGCGCGCGTGTATTCGACGCGGTGGCCCGGATCGGCGAACGACGGCAGCCCCGCGCGCCGCAGCCGCTTCTTCCACGACGTTTCAGCGTTCGGCGCGGTGAGCAGCAGCAGTCCGTCGTCGGCGAGCACGCGCCCGATCTCGGCCAGCAGGTGCGCCGCATCGTCAAGGTGCTCGATCACGTCGAACGCCAGCACGCGATCGAACGCGCGGTCGGCGAAGAGAACAAGATGTACGGGTCGGTCACGGCACGCGACATCGAGGAGGCGTATGCCGCGCTCGGCATCGAGATCGACCGGAAGCAACTGGTGCTTCCCGATCCGATCAAGCAACTCGGCCTGGCCGAGGTGCCGATCCACCNNGGCGCCGGCCCGCACCACGAACGCCCGCGGCGCCCGCTCCCACCGCAGCAGAAAGCGCGCGTGGCCGAGCGCGGTTTGATCGACGTCGAAGCCGATGACGGCCAACCCCTGTTGCGCGACGAAGTTGGTGTGCGCGCCCGTGTTGCAGCCGATATCCAGCGCGCGCGCGCCGCCGCGCAGGTGCTCGGCGTACCAGAAATGGTCGCGGCGCTCGGTCAGCAGATGTTTGGGATGCATCGGCCGCGGGTGCTTGCGCGTGAGCTGCACGACGCGCGGCGCGAGGCGACCGGCGACGCCGCCGGCGAAACAAATCGCGCGCAGCCAGCCACGATCGAGCAGCGCGCGCCAGAGGCTGCGGTCGGCTTCGATGCCGCGCGAGCCGAGCCAGCGGCCGACGTTGATCGCCCAGCGCCGACGCGGCGCGAACCACGCCCAACGCCGGCCGGCGCGCGTGCGCAGCACGGTCCGCCAGTCGAAGAGCAGGCCGCCGACCAGATCGACGAGCAGCGACGAAAGCCGGTAGCGCGCCTGATGCGGGTCGATGATTTCGCGCGCGCGGGCTTCGGCGCGAAAACGCCGCCGCAACTGCGCGGTCGTCTCGTTGTGGCTGTGGTACGCCGCGGCGTCCGGCGCGTAGACGATGCCGCGCCCCAGACCGAGCCGGCGCCGCGCCCAGAGCACGTCTTCGGAAAACGGCAGCGACTCGTCGTACGGCGCCTCCAGCCAGGCCGACCGCCGCACCGCGCTGTTCGCGTTGCTGAAGCCGGGCGCCGCGCCGTCGATCAGGAACCGCGCCGTCGTGCCGAAGCGCCGCCGCAGGCCGCGCCGGTCGAACGGGTTGCAGTCGGCGTGCGGCAGCGTCTTGCCGACGACGGCGTCGACATGCGGATCGTCGAGCGGCCGCACCAGATTGCGCAGCCAATGGCGGTCGAGCGGCAGCGCGTGCGCGGACAGGCTGGCCACGACCGGCGCCGTCGCCGCGGCGAAGCCGAGGTTCAGCGCGCGGCCGTAGGTGAATTCGTCGTGCGGCAATTGAATCAAGCGCACGGGAAAAGCGCGCGCGATCGCCAGCGTGTCGTCGGTGCTGCCCGAATCCACCACGATCACTTCGGGCGCGACGTCGCGCTGCGCGAACACGGCGGTCAGCGTGCGTTGCAGGTGATCGGCTTCGTTGAAGGTGCGGACGATGACGGAGACCGCGCGCGGCCCGTTCACTCAGTTCTCCAACCGACGCAGCGACACGCCGGTGAAGTCGACGCGGCCGGCGCCCGAATTCGGCGCCCAGCGACGCAGGCGCACCGACAACAGATGCAGGCCTTCCGGCACGGTCAGATCGACGTGCACGGTGACGAAGCTCCCGTTGCTGACCGGATACGGCGAGACCGCGCGCGACGGCTCGGCGGGNNGGCGGGTCCGGCCAGGCAGACGGCGCGCGCGGCGAAGAGTTCGGCGGCGTACGGATGCACGGCTTCGACGCCGAACAGATCGTCGGGCGCAAAGCCTTTCACGCGGACGCGCGCGGTCAGGCGATAGCGCCGACCGGGCTCGACCGGGACGGCCTGCGTGACGTGGAACCAGTTGTCCGGCCCGTGCGCGAAGTCGGCCGCGAGGAAGCTTTCGCCGCCTTCGGTCTTTCGTTCGAGGTTGACGCCGGCCATGCTTTCCACGATCCAATGATACAGCAGGCGGTGTTCGTCCTGGTTGAATTCGCCGTCGAGCAGCGCCTCGCCGCCGCTCGGCCAGACCGGCGTCGCGCCGTCGAGCCGCAACGCCGCGGTCCACGTCGCCCGCGCATCCGCGAAGCGCCAGACGTCGAAGTAGATTTGCGCCAGGCGCCGCAGCGCCGCGCCGGTGTGCGGAATCGCCTGGGCCAGCACGCGGTCGCCGTCGGGGACCAGCGACAGCCGCCGCACGATTTCGTCCACGCCGTCGAGTTTGAATTGCAGCGAATGACGATACCACTGCACCGCGGTCGCCTCGTCGCCGTGATCGAGCGCCAGATCGCCCGCCGCGCGCCAAAGCCCCGGATCGTCCGGATCGTACTTCAACGCGTCGAGCACTTCGGCGCGCCGCGTGCGCGACCACGCCGCCGGGTCCGGCCCGTCGCGCTGCACGAGCGCCGCCAGCCGCCACAGGCGCGCCCCGGACACCAACGCGTCAGCGCGCACCGCCCGCTCATACGAAACGATGGCGGCGGTCAGCAAGACCTTCCGGCTATTCGCCTGGTCCGCGAGGCCGAAACGCGCCGCGAGCCGCTGGCGCTCGGCCGGCGGCAGCGAGTAGTCCGCCACGGCGAGGCGATGCAGGTCGCGCGCATATTGGTATTGCCGATCGACATCGCCCGGCGACCAGTACAGCGCGTCCTCCAGCGCGGGCAGCTCGGCGGCCAGCGCGTCGGGCGAAAGCGACGCGTCGGCCGGCAGCAGCTCGCGATTCAGGTCGACGGGCCGCATCGCCACGGCGGACATGAACCCGGCGGCGGATTGCAGCGCGAGCACCGCCAGCAGCAGGCCCACGATCACCGCGAGAATCACGCCACGACGGCTCATCGCGTCAACCTCCGGTGCGAAACGAGGTAGACCACGCCGAACATGGCGAACAGCGGCAGACGCACGCCGGGTATTTGCAGCGGGAAGTCGAACAGGCTGTGGAACAGCACGGCCGCGACGCCGGCGAAAACGCCGACGGTCAACAGTCGCGCGAAGCGGCTGCGGCGCACGGCCAGCGCGCGCAGCGAGGCGTAGATGACGCCGAAGATGCCGCCGAACAAGCCGAGAAAGCCGATCAGGCCCGTCTCGGCCAGCGTTTCGAGCGGATCGCAATGCGCGTGGTTATAGCGCACCAGGATGCCGGTGTCCGGCACGAGGCGGAACCGGTCTTCAAACGAACCGGCGCCCGCGCCCAGCAGCGGCGCGCGCGCGATCAGCCGCAGCGTCGTGGCCCACGCGGCCGGCCGCGAATCGGGGGCCTGCGCCTCCTGCCGCAGATCGGCGAAGCGCTCGGTGAGCGGCTGCCGGCTGACCCACCAGCCGAGCGCGAGCGTGGTCACGACCAGCGCGGCGACGAGCACCACGAACGTCCGGCGGCGCTGCGACCCGACCAGCCACAGCCCGATCGGAAATCCGGCGAGCGCCACGCTGGCCAGCCCGCCGCGGCTGCGCGACAGCAGAATGCCGAGCAGGCACAGCACGCCGCCGAGGGAGAGAATGATCAGCCGCTCGACGCCGCCGGGCTGCCGGACATTGCCGGTCAGCTTGGCGCGCCGGTACAGCCCCAGACCTAGCGCGGCGCCCACGCCGAGCGTCATGAACGCGGCGAAGTGATTGCGGTTGATGAACGTACCGGTCACGCAGCCGAGATAAGCGCGCTTCGGCACGCCCCAGATCGAGTCGCGGCCGCCGATCGTTTCGAAAATGCCGTAGACCGCGACCAGCGCCGCCAAGAGCAGCAAGCCGCCGACCAGCCGCCGCACCTGGGCGCGCGTATCGTAGATGAGGGTCACCGCCGCGAACACGGCGAAAGCGGGCAGCCACGAAATCAGCGCGCGCACGGTCGCGTCGGGATCGGGCGAGAGATGAGCCCAGCCGCCGGTCGCCGGCCAGCCGGCCAGCAGCCGCACCAGGAACGAAGGCAGCGGCGCCAACTGCACGACGTGGACCAGCGCGAACCCGCCCCACGCGGCGAGCACCAGCCACGGTTCGGGATACGGCAGCTTGCGCCGCGTCACCGGCCGCGCCGGGCCGTGCCGCCAGCGCTGCAGCAGCACGAGGCCGAGCAGCACGGCGCCGGCCACGCCGCTCAGGCCCTGGGCCAGGGCGTTGCGGCCGCCGAAATGCAGGACGGGAAAAGCGATCAGGAAAAGGGTCAGACCCTCAATGACCACCGGCAGCGTGCGATTCCGGTCGACCTCTTCCATGGCGCATCAGGCCTCGCCCTTCATCCAGCGCACGGTCGCGGCCAGACCTTCCACGAGGTCCACGGCGGGCGCGAAGCCGAGCAGGTCCCGCGCGGCGTCGATCGCCGCCACGCTGTCGCGCACGTCGCCCGGACGCGCATTGGCGAACACCGGTTTCAGCTTCTTCTTGAAGTTCGGGGCGAGCGCGGCGAGCAGATCGAGCAGGCTGGTCTTTCGGCCGCTGGCGATGTTGACCACCCGGCCGCCCGGGTCGGGCGCCGTCAGCGCGGCCAGATTCGCGCGCACCACGTCGTCGACGAACACGAAGTCGCGCGTTTGCAGGCCGTCGCCGAACACCGTGGGGCGGCGTCCCTCGCGCAGCGCGCTGATGAAAAGCGGAATCACCGCCGCATACGGACTGGCCGGGTCCTGTCGCGGGCCGTAGACGTTGAAGTAGCGCAGCGAAATTGTGTCGAGGCCGTAGAGCAGGTGATACAGGCGCAGGTATTGTTCGCCGGCCAGCTTGTGCAGCGCGTAGGGGCTTTGCGGGCGCGGCGGCAGGTCTTCGGTTTTCGGCAGCGTCGGGTCGTCGCCGTAGATCGCCGCGCTCGAGGCCAGCACGAAGCGCTCGACGCCGACGCGGCGGGCCATCTCGAGCAGGCGCACCGTGCCTTCGAGGTTGACCGCGTGGCTGCCCAGCGGATCGGCCACCGAGCCCGGCACGCTGATCATCGCGGCGTGGTGGCTGACCGCCTCGACGCCGCGCAGCGCCGCGGCCAGCGCGTCGTCGTCGCGCAGATCGCCCTCGATGAATTCGACGTCGAGCCCGTTGAGATTTTCGCGCCGCCCGGTGGACAGATCGTCCAGCACGCGCACCGCCTGGCCCTGCGCGGCGAGCGCGCGGACCAGATGCGACCCGATGAACCCCGCGCCGCCGGTCACCAGGATCATGCTGTCACCCTCCGTGCGAAGAGCTGCGGCGCCGCTTGACGCGCGTGTGGGTCCGCGGACTGCCGCCCTCGCCCTCGGATTCGCGCGAACGGTAGTGATAGTAGTAGTAATAGTAGCGGTAGCCCGCGCCCTTGATGTTGAAATCGTTGAGCACGGTGCCCAGGATTTGCCCGCCGACGTCATCCAATTGCCGCGCGGCCTTGTAGAGAATCTCGCGCGTGGTCTTGCCGGCCTTGGCGATCAGCACGACGCCGTCGACGATCTTCGACAGGACCACCGCGTCGGTCACGGCGACGACCGGCGGCGAGTCGTAGAGGATCAGGTCGTATTTCTGCGACAGCTCCTCGCCCAACTCCTTCATGCGCGGCGTGCCGAGCAGTTCGGACGGGTTCGGCGGAATGGGGCCGCAGGGGATGAGGTCGACGCCGGGCACCTCGGTCTTCAGCACCACGTCTTCGAGTTTCGCGGCGCCCATGATCAGTTCGGTCAGGCCGTGGTCGCGCGACACGTTGAACGCGCGGTGCAGCCGCGGGCGGCGCAGGTCGGAGTCGATCAGCAGCACGCGTTTGCCGCCCTGCGCGAAGATGACGCCGAGGTTGATCACCGCGGTGGACTTGCCTTCCTGCGGGCCGGCGGAGGTCACCAGCAGCCGGCGCAATTCCTTGCCGGCCGTCGAAAAGATGATGTTCGTGCGGATCGAGCGCACGCTTTCGGTGATTGAACTCTTCGGATAGCGGAAGGTGAACAGCTCGTCGTCGGCCTTGCTTTCCTCGTCGGACGAAAAGCTGGGAATGATGCCGAGGAACGGCGCTTTCACCGTCTGCTCGAGGTCTTCGCTGGTCTTCACCGTCGTGTCGAGGTACTCCAGGAAGAAGGCCAGGCCGATGCCGCCGAGCAGGCCGAGCAGCGCCCCGAGCATCACGTTCATGCGCTTGCGCGGGCGGATCGGGTCTTTCGGCTGCAGGGCCGACTCGATGATGCTGACGTTGTTGGCCGGCAGCGACGACGTGACTTCGGTCTCCTTGCGCCGTTTCTGCAATTCGTCGAACAGCACGCCGCTGGATTCCGCCTCGCGCTTCTTCGCGCGGTATTCGATTTCGAGCGCGGACAGATTCAGCGCGTCCTGCTTGGCTTGTTCGAGCTCGTTGCCGAGTTGCTGCTCGCGTTCCGTGTCTTGCCGGTAGGCCGATTGCAGACCGCCGACGATGACCTTGATCTGTTCGTTGATGCGCGCGGTCACCTCGTCGATTTCGTTCTGGAGCCGCGCCATCTCGGGCATCGCCGGCTTATACTTTTGCGCCAACCGGCTGCGGTCGCCCTGCAGGCCGACCAGCTTTTCCTGCAAGTGGGCCACCAGCAGGTTGGCGATGACTTCGGGAATCGACAGCGGCTGGCCTTCGGCCTGCAGCCGCCGGGCGTTTTCGTAGGCGACCTGGCTGGTGATGCGGTTCTTCTGCGCCTGGGTCAGCGCCTCGGACAGACTCTGCACCCGTTGAATGACGATGTTTTCCCGGTCCTCGAAGGTGGTGATGTTGTGCTGCTGCAGGAAGTCGTGCAGGTCCTGCTCGGCGCTGCGCACGTGCTGTTCGAGGCCGGACTGCTCCTGCCCGAGCCACTTCAACGCGACTTCCGACGCGGCGGTTTTGCGCTTCAGGTTCTGATCGCGGTACACCTCGGCCAGCGTGTTGGCGAGCTTGGTGGCCAGCACGGGGTCCGAGTTGTCGATGCTGATCGCCACCAGTTGGCTGCTTTTGATCGGTTCGATGCTGATCATGTTGGTCAGCAAGCTCTCGGGGTTCGGCCGGTTGGCGAACGGCGGCTGCTGATTCAGGTGCAACTGTTCGAGCACCTCCGTCGCGACCGGTCGGCTTTGGACAATGCGGAACTGGGTTTCGTAGAACTCCTTCGACGCCCAGTAATTCTGCAGGCCGAGCGCCACGACTTCCTTGATGCCGACGATATTGGGCGCTTCGGTCTCGATGCGCACGAGCGTCGTCGCGCGATAGACCGGCGTCTGCAGCAACGTGGCGATGGTGACGAGGACGGAGACGACGAGGAAAAAGGTGATCACCGTCCAGCGGCGCTTGAGCAGAATCTTGCCCAATTCGCCGACGTTGAACGGAGTGCGCGCCTGTTCGGGCATGGGATCTTTCGCCTCACAACTAGAACAATCGCCGCTTCACGACGATCACGTCATTGGGTTCGAGCCGCAGGTCCAGCGCGCCGTTGCGCAGGATCTGGGCGTAGTCGAGCTTGAAGTGCTTTTCCTGGCCTTCGACCCGCCGCGTGACCTCGATGGCGTCGGCCGCCATTTCGGTGGTGCCGCCGGCGAGCGAAATCGCCTGGATCACGGTCAGGCCGTCGGTGTACGGCACGCCGCCCGGCCGGCGCACCTCGCCCAGCACGTAGACCAGCTTGGCCTTGGGCACGTAGAGCACGTCGCCGCCGTGCAGCTCCATGTTCTGCGAGGTGTCGCCTTCGTCGAGCAGGCGTTGGCCGTCGATGACGATCGGCGGCGTTTGGGCGTGCGCCGCCTGCTGCAGCCGCTGCTCGTCGGCGGCGCCGCCGGCCCCTTCCAGCACCTGCTGCAACGCGGCCGGGTTGCTGGCGCCGCGCAGCAGCAGAATCTTTTTCGAGCCTTCGGGCGCGATGCCGCCGGCGATCGAAATCATCTCGAGCACGGTGGTGCGGCCGGTCAGCGGGTAGGCGCCCGGCTTGTTCACGGCGCCCAGCACAAAGACCATCTGCGCCCGATGTTCTTTGATCAGAATCGAGACCTGCGGCTGCACCAGATACTGGCCCAGCGCTTTTTCGAGATCGTCTTCCGCCTGCTGCACCGTGCGGCCGCCGAGCTTGATGGTGTGAATCAGCGGGAAACTGATCGAATTGTCGTTCTGCACGGTCACAGTGCGGGCGAGATCCGGCTCGCCGTAGACGGTGATATCCAGCACGTCGCCGGGGCCGATGACGTAGTCGTTGTCGCTGGCCAGCGCGAGCGCGGTCAGCGCCAGCAGAAGTAACAGGAAAAATCCGGCGGATCTGAGGGTCATGTTAGAACTGCGCCTGCAGATGCACGATTCCCGTGTTGCGCGTGGTCGTGTTGCGCTCGACGTTGTTGTCGAACAGCAACTGCTCGAAGCGGTAGCCGCCGCCGACCCAGAGCCAGTACACGAATTGATAGTTGAGATCGAGATTGCCCTGCAGCAAGTCCTCGTGGCGGGCCGCCGGCTGGGAGAACTCGCTGTTCAGGTAGCTGGCGGTCAGCGTGGTGGCCAGCCGCGAAAACCACAGGTGCGAAAGGCCCAGGAAGCCCTCGTGGCTGATCGCGAAGTTGGTGTCGGCCGCCGGGCGCCCGTAGTGCCGGTAGCCGAAGCTGAGCTGGGTCAGGCTGGGGAAGATGAAGGTGAATTCGGCGTTGGCCAGCCAGGTCGACAAATTGAAGCCGTTGACGTAGCTGGACATCTGCCAGCCGCCCTTGAGCAGCATGTACATCACGCCGGTGACCTGGCCCTGCAAGCCGCCCTTCGCCCACCAGCCGGACGAGTCGAAACTGTTGACCCGCGCGTAGCCGAACAGCCCGTAGCCGCCCTCCGCCACCACGGCCGTGCGCGGGAAGAACTTCATGCGGAGTTGGCCGTCGAACAGATGGCCCATGCGGTCGTAGACGTTGTAGTTCCGGTATTGGTCGAGCGCGTTGTGGTAGCGCGCTTCAAGATAAAAATTGTCTTCCGGTCCGCTGCGGAAACCGATCCAACCCTGCGCCTCGTTATGCGTCTGGTCGCCGCGCAGGTAGTCCACGTACTCCGTGCTGGTTTCGAACGTTTGAATGAGCATATAGGTGTCGGCGACGCCCAGCAGCAGGCCGAACGGCGCGCGGTAGTCGAGCAGGCCGGTGATCGTATGGTTGCTGCCGTTCAGCAGATGGTGCTCGTTGTTCGGGTCGTCGTAGCGCAGGTACGTGTCGTTGTAATAGCGATAGCCCGCCTGCATGGTGAAGGTGGGCCAATCCAGGCTGAAAACGATGGCCGGCACGGTGTTGACCACGAAATCGCTTTCGATGCTTTGCGGGATCGAGCGATTGTTCGGCGGTTTGTAGTTGGTGGGCACGAAGAAGATGTTGTCTTCGTAACGCATCGCCTCATACAACGACGGATGAATGGAGAACGCGCCGAAGCGGATGCCGTCGGTCGTCGGGAAACCGGGACCGATCACGCCTTGCGCCGCAGCCGGCGCCGCACTGAGCACCAGTAGGCCACAGAAAACAAATAGGGGTACACTATAACGAACGCAATACCTCATTCATCTCCTCAATACGTCGTCCCACCCTCCGGCCTGTAAAAGTCGGCCGCGTCTGTGGCCATCCAACTACTCCACGCTCACCGGACCTGGAGTAAACTCGTTCGGCACCGGTTCCGGCCCCGGCTCGGGAGTCGTCCACGCGGTCGGATCGCCGGGCGCGCCCGATTCGGTGTCGCCCAGCCATTCCTCGATGGTCTCCACGAAGCCGCCTACTTCGTTGATGCTGTGGTAGCAGTCGTCCACCATCTGCAAAAGCTGCATCACGGTTTTACGAATCTGCTCCATGCGCCCGAACAGGCGCCGCGCTTCGGGCACCCGCTGCTGCAGCGCGAGCGCGCGAATCTTTTCGTTGATGCTCTGCGATTCGACGATCAGCTTGTCCAGGGCGTCCAACCGATCCTCGATGCAGTCGATCTTGCGCGCGTTCTGTTCCTGCCGCGCCTGATCCAGCCCGGCCGAAAGTTTTTTCGACATCGCCTTCATCCACTCGACGTAGATGCGCGACTGCTCGACCATGCTGGACTGATCGGCGCGATCCTGAGCCAGCGCGACGGTCAGCACGGCGGCGCCCAACAGCAGAACCGCCAGCAAGGCAATCATCCTTTTCATCACTGCCTTCCTTTCTCCGCTCTCAGTCGACCGGAGTAAAGACGAAAGTCTGCGGCACGGTGACCGTGCCTTCTTCGGGCTGCGGGAAGCGCCAACGCATCACGCGCCGGCACACGCAGTCCGCCACCAGGCCGTTGCCGGTGGTGTCGCTCATCACGGAGCAGTTCGACACGTTGCCCGAATTGTCGATGGTGAACGAGATGCGCACCGTTCCTTTCAGCGACGGGTTCACCTTGAGCTGCAATTCATAGCACTGACGAATGGCGGCGATGCGGCTGCGAATGATGCTGCGCACCTGGGCCGCGTCGATCTTGCCCGAGATGCCGCCGGTCGAGGATTCCATATTCGCCGTGACCTTCTTCTCCGCGCGCTGGCCGGTGCCGACCGTGCCGCCGCCGCCCATCGAACCGATGTCGCCGATGCCGACGCCGTTGCCGCTGCCGGTGCCGCCGCCCGTGCCGCCGCGCGTCCCCGCGCCCTGGTCGCCGGCGCGACCGACGCGGACGCCGCCGATGCCGGCCAGGGTCTGATCCAGGTTGCCGACGCCGCTCTGCAGCAGGTCGCCGACGGTGCCGTTCGAACCTTCGCGGGTGAGCAAGGCGACCACCCCATAGGACTCGGCGCCCCGGGCGGCATGAGCGCCCGCATGTCCGCCGCCGCCGCCGCCGCCGTGTCCGGGTTCGGTCTTCTCGGGCGTCGTCTGCTCCGTCGGGATGACGACGTCTTCCGTCGCGATCTCCTGCACGAAACGCTCGGGCACGGGCATCGCCTCGGATTCATTGAGCGGGATCGAGTTGATGTACAGAATCACGCTGGCGTGCACCAGCGTCGACACCAACAGGACGATCATGAAGGCGAGGTCGACGCTCTTCAGGAAATTCGACTTCAACTCCTTCGGCAGCTTCAGCATCACCGCCGGCGGAGGCGGCGGAATGAGCTGGAACAGCAGGGTCGTGCGGCCGATCGAAATCTTGCCCTTGGCCCGCGACTCCAGGTCGTACTCGTAGCCGCGCGGCGTTTTGCGCGCCTTGCCGGTCTGAACCAGTTCGGACAGCTCGAGTGAATTGTCGCCGATCAGCAGCCGGCCCTTCATGTTTTCCAACATGACCAGGCGGTAGCCCTGACCGGTGAATTCCAGCAATTGATGACGACGAGGCACATTCGGTTCCGTCACGGAAAACGTGTTGCTCGGATCCTGGCCGATCGTGACGCCCTGCTTTTCCTGCAGCACGGTGTCCTCGATCAGCCGGCCATCCTGCACCAATCCGACTTTGAGAACCTTATCGATCTCTTGCCCAGGCATAACGGTTCTCTCTTTCTTACCGGTCCCGCCGGAGTAAACGCCCAACCCTCAATTCATCTCTGCCGTAAACCGGCCTGCCCTGAAACCGGCTGACCCGCCGCACCGCCGAGGTCGGTCCCGACTCGGCCCGACCTCGCGGGTTCTCTCGTTGGGTCGCCGGAAATCTCATGCGCGGTCTGCTCCTTCGCTCCCCGTCAGAACGGCGCCTGTTCGATGGAATGCTCGATGGCGCGGATAAAACTGCGCCGTTTGGCCTGCAGCCCGAATTCCATCGACGCCCGTTGTAAAATATAAAACGCGTGCGGCCGTTGGATCCGGCCTTCGACGACGATCGGTTCGTAATCGCCGCCGGTCCCTTGCGCCGCCACGATCGCGGCCAGCACCAGGGTCAACAACATCACGACGGCCAGAATCAACGCGATCTTTTTCTTCATTGTTCACCTCCCTCGTCAATCGGCGGCGGCGTCTGCTCGCCCGATGGCGGCGGGGTCGGCGTCGGCGTTGGCGTGGGCAGCGGCGTCGGCTGACCGGCCGGCGGCGCGGTCGGCGCGGCGTGGCTGGGCGCGGCCGGTGCGGGGTGACTGGGCGTCGGCGTCGCGTGACTGGGCGGCGTCGGCGTCGCGTGCGTCGCGGGGGACGGGGCCGGCGTCGCTTCGCCCGCCGGCGCCGCGCTCGGGGTCGGCCGCGGCGTCGCTTGCTCCCGCGGACGCGGCGGATTCTGGATGTACCTGATCCAGTCCGCGACCCGCTTGTTCGCGTCCGGCGACGTGCCGGCCAGCGACAGATAGCGCGTGTACTCCGCGATGGCGCCGCTTTTGTCCTTGCGCACCTGCTCCAGGAAAATGCCGTAATTCAGCACCGCGGCGGCGAGTTGCGGATCGAGTTCAATCGCCTTCTTGTAAGCCGCCTCGGCGCCGTCGTCGTTGTTCGATACGCGCCGCGCGATGCCCAGGTTCGCCCAGGCTGTCGCGTCGCCCGGCGAAAGCCGCACGGCCTGTTCGAGGTGCATCAGCGCCCGGTCGAACTTGCGCAGCAGAATCTCCAGCGCCCCCAGGTCGATGAGCGCGACGACGTTGTTGCCGTTGATGGTCAGCGCCTTCTCGAACTGCGCCTTGGCCAGCGCCAGCGAACCCGCCTTGTAAAGCATATAGCCGTAGTTGGCGCACAGGTCGGCGTTTTTCGGATCGAGCTCGCTCGCGTTGCGGAAAATGCGCTCGGCGAGTTGCGGCTTGTTCCGGTAGAAGTAGATCAACGCGATGTTGATGTGCGCGTTGATGTACTTGAAGTTGACCAGCAGGATTTTCTTCAAGATGCGTTCGGCTTCGTCCAGCCGGCCCATTTTCAGGTAAACCGCGCCCAGATTGTTCTGCGCATCCAGGTCGTTGGGATCGCGGTTGGCCGCCGCCTGGAACTGCGCCAGCGCGGACGCCAGATCGTTGTTCGCCAGATAGCCGACGCCTAACGCCGTCTGCGCCTGATGATCGTCGGCCCGCAGGCTGACCGCCATGCGCAGTTCGGTCGCCGCTTCGCTCAGGCGGCCCAGGCGCATCAGCGCGATGCCGTGGTTGTAATAGTTGCCGGCGTTGCGGTTGTCCGCCTTGACCGCCAGGGCGAACTGCTGCTCGGCCCGATCCCACTGGTTCGCCTGCGCCGCGGACAGGCCCTCTTCCACGTACCGGCGCGCGGCGTCCGGACCGTAGTTCGGGACTTCCGGCGTCGGCGTCGCGCCCGCCACGTGCGGCGCGGGCGTGGGGATCGGCGTGGGGGCCGGCGTTTCGGGCGTCGTGCCGCAACTGGCGACCACGGCCAGCAAGAGCGCCACACCGAGGGTGAGCCAAAGCTTCGTGCTCATTGGTCCACCCCCCAGCCGAAGAATGTGCGCCAGAACGTTCCGCCGCCCGGCGGCGTGACGGCCGGGGTCGGCGCGACCGCGGGCGCCGGCGCGACGGCCGGCGGCGGCGGCGCCGGCGGCGCCTGATACGGCTGCAGCGCCGGGATGGTCATCACCGGGGCGTTGGTGGCGGAGACCGCCTCGAACTTCGGCTCGACCGCGTCCGCCTCGACCTTGAGAATCGCCACGTAGCTCTTGATCACCCATTCGTTCATCAGCCGCTGCTCGACGCCCTTGTTCAGGCAGCGTTTGAACCATTCCATCGCGGCGTTTTTGAAGGGGTACACCGCTTCCTCGAGTTTGAACACGTACTCATCCTGTTTGTCCGGCGGCAGGTCGCGCGGCGGCGGGGCGTTGAGCGCCGACTCGGCGAACTCGTTCAACGTCTCGCCGACCATGAACAGCGCCGCCGTGGCCCAGAGGTAGTTGTTGAAGGTGATGATCTCCTCGAACTGCGCCTTCAACGTCTTGGCCAGCTCGCCCTTCTGTTTGAACACCAGCGCGTCTTTCTTCGAGTTGCCCGTATAGGAGACGCGCTTGTACGCGTCGAACCCGTGCATCGCGATGCGGAACGCCGATTCCGCCGCGTACTGCGAATCGAATTCGGCCGTCGTTCCGCGCACCCGCTGGTAGATGGCTTTGGCCTGGAGATAGCGCTTCTCGGCCTCGGGCCAGTTGCCGCGATTCTCCATGATGCGGCCCCAACGGCAGTACGCCTCGATCATGCGGCCGGCATCGTCGGCGCCGCGTCGGGCGTAGGCTTCGTAGGCGCCGGACGCGGAGTCCGGCGCGCCGAGGCGTTCGTAGATCGACGCCACCGAGAAGGCGATTTCCGGCGCTTCCGCCGCGGCGGAGAACCGGTTGAGAAAGTCCTGGTACGGCGGCAGCGCTTCGCTCAGCCGACCGGATTCCTCGAGCAGCGCGCCGGCGTTGAGCAGCGCGTTGCCGCCGTTCTTGTCGCTGGGGAACAGGCGCGCGAACGTCCGATAGGCGTCGATGGCCTTATCGAACTCGATGAGCACCTGATAGTTGTACGCCGCGTGCCACAGGGCGTCGGCCGCGTACTTGTTCTTCGGGTAGCTCTGCGCCATGCGCACGAACATGTCGTTGGCCCGCATGACGTCGCCCAGGTGGCTTTCGTACGCGACCGCGACGTTGTACAGCGCCAGGCCCGCGTTGGGATCGTTCGGGTTGCGCTGCACGGCGCTGAGGTATTCGTTGATCGCCAGTTGCACCTTGTTCTTGTCGACCGGCGTGGTGCTGGTCGCCTCGCGCAGCAACTGCTCGGCGATCTTGAAGGTGACGCCGGTGCGCACGGCCTCGAACTGGCGCGAATCGAGGCGGCCGCCGCTGGTCGGCAACCGGCCGAGGGCCAGGCGGTATTCGGTCCACTCTTCGCGCTGCTTGTAGGTTTCCAGGTAGTAGTGCGCGGCGTACTGCACCACCGGATTCGACGGATACTGCTGGAAGAGCTGTTCGAAGTATTTGCGCGCGTTGTCGAAGTCGCCGTGCAGGTAGAAGATTTCGCCCACTTTATACAACATGACGGGGCTGCGTTCCGCTTGCGGCAGGTCCTGCACGTGCAGCAGCAGCGCGTCGACCCATTTCTTGGCGACGGCGCTTATCTGCACCGGCTGGATCGTCACCGTCTTGCGCTGGCCGGTGGTGTCGACGCCCTGGTGTTCGATCTGCGTGCGCTCCTCGAGCGCGGCGTGGTTGGGCAGGCCGCCCTGCTCGTCGACCATCAGTTCGTAGGCCTTGGCGTTGTTGAACAGCGCTTCGGTCCACATCTGTTTGTCGCGCTTCATGCCGATGACCTTCTGGTACATCTGCGCGGCCAGCTCATACTGCTTGGTTTCCATATAGCATTCGGCCAGGTTGTAGGCCGTTTCGTAAGCGCCGTCGGCGTCGGGGTAGTTTTGCAGGAACATCGAGTACACCTCGATGGCCTTCTTGTAGAACGCCTGCTGCTCCGCGCCGGCCGCATGTTGCGCTTTCTCGTGATAGTAGGTGCCGGCGGCGAACATCGAACTCTGACGCTGCCCCGCCGCTTCCTGCAGCTCGGTGGTGCGGCCCGCGTTGGCCTGGGCCCACGCGCTGTTGGGTCCGAGCTGCTGGGCGATCTGCATGTAGGTCTGCACCGCCTCTTCATACATCTGCTGCTTCTCGTAGGTCACCGCGATGCGCCGGTAGACGTCGGGCAGATCGGGCGCCGTCGGGAAGTTGGCGATGTACGCGTGGTAGGCCTGGCGCGCCGCATCGTAATTGGTCTGCTCGTCGTACACGTCGCCGATCTTCGACAGAATCTGGCGGGCGATGTCGCGGTCGCCGAAATTCTGCAGGAAGGCGATGGCCGCGCGTGCGCCTTCGGAGCCTTCCGACTCGGTGAAGCTGATCGCGATGTAGTCGACCGCGTCCTGCCGCAGGTCTTCCGAGGCGTGACCGCCGCGCCGCACCGGGTGATCGCGGTAGAAAGCGAGCACGTCGGTGAAATACTTCACCGCCTGTTCGTAGTTGTTCAGCTTGTAGTAGCTCCACCCGAGCTTGTAGAGCGCTTTGTCGTAGAAATTCGAACTGCGGAACTGCAGCACCTTCTTGTACAACTCGATGGCCTGGGGGAACTGATCGCGGTCGAAATAGATTTCGCCCTCGCGCACCAAGGCTTCGGGCACCATCGGCGAGGTCGGCGTCTCGGCGATGATGCGCTGGTACACGGTCAGCGCCCGATCGTTGTCGTCCATCTCCTGCAGGCAGTAAGCCAGCAGGTACAGCACGTCGTCCTTCTTCTCGTAATTCGGGAACTGATTGAGCAGCCGATCCAAGATGGCGATCGTGCGCGAGTAGTTGTGCTTCGGCTCCTGCACCGCGGCTTCGGTGTTGCCCCGGCGGTAGAGTTGGTCGGCGGCCGATTCGTAAGTGTCCCACGCGTTCAAGTAGGCGGTGTGCGCTTCTTCGAAGTACAGATAGGCCAGGCGCCAGAGCACATCCGGCGCGATGCGGCTGTTCGGATCGCGGGCGAGGATCGCCTCGTAGCGCGCGATGGTCTCGTGGCGCCGCTGGGCGCTTTCGTTCTCCAATTGTTGGATGCGGGCGCGGTAGCGATCCTGAATCTCGCGCATGCCCTGGATCGACGTCGCGTTGGCCAGTTGATCTTGCCGGCGTTTGAGAATCCGCAACTGCTGCTTGAGCGTTTTGATCTGATCGCGCAAGCGCTTTTTCTGTTCCTGTTCGGAGGCGGTGATCAGCTTATCCGCCTGATCGTTGAGTTGCTTGATCTGCGCTTCGACCTGGGCGATCTGGGCGTCCACTTCCTGCAGCGTGTTCGGCATGGCCGCCGCGGGCGCGGGCGTCGTCGCGGGCCCAGGCGTCGCCGCGGGCTTCGGGGTGGCCGCCGGGGCCGGGGTCGGCGTCGCGCTTTGCGCGGACGCGAGGTAGCGGCCCTGCCAGACCGCGACCATGATCAAAGCCAGCAACGGCGCCAACCAGAGGGCCGTGAGGCGCCGGCCGGTTTTCATTGTTTGCTGCTGGTGTACTTTTCTACTCAATCCTACGGCTCCTGCGGCGCCGGCGGCGGTGGGCTGCCGCCGCTGGGCGACGGTGGTGATGATCCGCCCGACGGCGGCGCGGGCGTCGGCGACGTTCCGCCGCTGGGCGCCGGCGTCGGCGTCGGCGTCGGCGTTCCCGAAGGCGCGGGGGCCGGCGTTCCCGCCGGCGTCGGGGCCGGCGCGCCCGGCGCGGGGGCGCCCCGTTGCATCCGCTGGAAGCGGCGGATCTCTTCCTGCATTTCGCGCTGGATATCGCGAATTTCGCGCGACGAGCCGCGCGTGGCGCGCCACTCGACGTCGATGATGCCCAGGTCCGCGCGATCCACGTAATCGCGCAGACGCAACTCGATGTCGTCCATCTCCCGCGCCGCCGCACGCGCCGTGGCGTCAGCCGCCCGGGAGTAAAGTTCTTCGACCGAGCCGGCCACGCTCTCGATCGGCTCGCGCAGGGCGTCGAGCTCCTGCCGGAAATACGCGATGCGCTCGCGCTTCTTCGCTTCGATCTTGGCTTCGAGTTCGGTCAGCCGGCCCTGCAGCGTTTGCAGCAGTTGCTCGTGGCCCCCGATGCGCCCCTCGACCTGGCCGCGCAGATTCGCGTCGGCGAGATGCTCCGCGTCCGAACGCAGCGCGGTCGCCTCGACCTGCAGCTTGGTCACGTCGCTGCGCATCTCCAGCATCTTGCGCCGCGCCTCGCGCAGGAACGGATAGCCGCCGGTCCCGGCTTCCATTTCGGCCAGCTTGGCGGTCGCCTCGTCGAGCATGCGGCGCATCTGCGCCAGATTCTCGCGCTCCTTGAGGATGCCGCGGTACACGACCAGCATCCGCTGCACCCGCGGCTCCTGGATCAGCCAGTAGACGATCTCGGGCGGCAGGCCGCGTGTGCGGGCCGGGTCGAGTTGGCCGCCGCTGGCCATCCACTCGGCGCCCACGGAGAGGACATCGAGCCGGTCGGCCGGGCTCATCGAGGCCTGCGAGGCGTGCACGCTCTGGTAGAAGCTCTCATACTTGTCGCGCACCTTGTTGAACCACTGCTCGGCGGCCTGGAAATCTTCGACCTGCGTATAGATGTTGCCGACCAGCAGCTCCGCCTCGGGAATGATGCGGTGGTTCGGCGCGGCGGCGAGGAGCTTGTTGAAGCTGGCCAGCGCCTCTTCCTGCAGGCGGGAAAGTTTCTTGTCGATTTCGTCGAACAGCTTGCGGATGCCGTCGAGCTCGCCCTGCAGCGCCTCGGTCTGGTGCGAGAGGTCGGCGACGCTCTGCCGATCCGGCTGGTCCGCCAGGTTCTCGCGGAAGTCGGAGAAGCTGAACAGGATGTCTTCGTAGCCGCTGCGTTCTTCGTCGAGCGCGCGGATCAGAAAGTCGTTGCGCGTGATGAACACCCACATCGACTCGTACAGCGCTTCGGAATATTCGGGGGTGTCGGCCGGCACGGTGTAATAGCGCGCCATGGCCTGCGGGAAGTCGTTCATTTCGTAGTAAATGCGGCCCAACGCCAGGTGGGTGAGCGCATGGACGCGGGCCCGGTTGGCCGAGTCGGGGTTGAGCGCGCGCTTGACCCGCTGCAGGCGGTTGATCGCCTCCTGGAAGTTGCGCTGCTTGACGAAGATGACCGCGGCGAAATACTGCGCGGTCGGATAGTACGCGCCGGACTCGGGGATCGAGTCGAAGATTTCGATGGCCTTGGCCGTCTCGCCGCGCAGGTAAAACGACTTGCCGATGATGTAACGCCCGAGGCTGCCGTCTTCTTCCTGCGGGAACTCGGCGAGGAACTGCGCGTAGAGCCGGTCGGCGTCGTCGTAACGCTTCTGAATGACCGCGATCTCGATCAGGCGCATCAGGCTGATGCCGAAGTACTCCGACTGCCGGTCTTTGACCACGACCTCGTATTCGTCGCGGGCGTCGTTGTAGGCGCCGATGTTGAACAGCGAGTCGGCCAGGAAGAACACGGCCTGCTGGTAGTTGGGCAGCGTCGTGGCCAGCGGATGGTGCACCAGCGGCCAGAACACCTCGGCCGCGCCGCGGTAGTCGTGCAGCATGTAGAAGAACTCGCGGCCTTCGACGAAGCGCCGCTGCAGGAGCAGCCGGTCGCGGTCGTCGATCTCGCGGGTGTAGTTCTTTTCCAGGTCGGCGAGTTTTTTCTGCAGCGTCGCGACGGCGGTGTCCATCTTCGCCAGCCGGCTTTGCACCTGGGCCGCCGGATCGGCGTTCTCCGCCGCCCAGGCGACTCCCGTCGCCAGGAAGCACGCCGCCATCAGCCAGAAAACGATCCGCCGCACGTCATTACTCCTGCACAAATTTTACCTTCAGCCGGTTGCGCAGGCTGGTCAGGAAGCTGCCTTCGTCGTAGCTGATCACCCGCAGGGTCACCACATCGCCTTCGTTCACCGTAAACAGATAACGCGCCTTGACCTTGAACAGGTACTGGTTCAGGTAGCTGAAAATGCCGTAGCCCCGGCCGCGGAAGATCATGTCCACCACCAGCAGGTGTTCGCCGGGCAGCAGACTGCCTTCGTAGATCGGGAAGTTCTGCAGGTTTTCCAGATTGCTCTCGGGCGTGTTGACGCCGGAATAGATTTCAAAACCGTCGAGCGTGTAGCTCAGCGATTCCAGCTTGAACGTCCCGCCGACTTCGTGCGAGTGGAGGATCGACAGGCTGATGATCGACACGCTGCCCAGCATGAGCTGTTCGCGCAGTTGCATCAGGCGCGATTTGGTCTTCATAATTTTTTCGCGCAGCTCGGCCAGATCCTGCTCGAACTGTTTGAGCTGGTCGTTGCTCAAGCGCTCGACCTGCACTTCGGTGGTCGTCTGGCCGGGAGCGGGCGGATGGGCCGCGGCGCCTTCGGCCGCTTCGGGGGTCGGGGTCGCGCCGCCCTGCCCGGCGGCCGGCGTGGGCGAACCTGCCGGCGGCGGCATCAGCGCGTTGGGCGTCGGACTCGTCGCAGGCGCCGCTGGATGCGCGGGCGTCGCGGTAGGCGCGGGAGTCGGCGAAGGGGCCGGCGCCGGCGAGGAAGCGGGAGTCGGCGACGCGCCGCCCGACTCGCCGCCGCCCGGCGCTTGTGCGGTCACGTCGGGCCACACGCCGGCGAACGCCGCCAACGCATAGCCGCCGACCAGCGCGATCAGAAGTATGGGGATCGCCCAAACCGGTCTACTCACCTTCTTCATCGAGGTCCTCACCAAAGCGTTGCGCCTCTGCCTCTCCTGCGTATCCGACACCGGCGCTGCCGCCGATGACCACGGCGAGGATTGAGGGCCGGCTTTTTCGCCCCTCATCCCTCACCCCTCATGCCTTTGCGACCGCCCTGATCGCGTCGGCGTTCCGAACAAAAAAAGATCAATAGTCCGCCGTCCCAGCCCTTGGGACATGCGGGCTAGATCCTCACACAAAGCCGACGTTTCCCGACCAGGAACCGTATGACGAACGTGGGCGATTCCCGACACTTCGCCCCCGAGCGTCTCTTTTCGGTATTGTAGACGGATAATCTTTCTTGTGTCAAGCAATTACGCCCCCCGGGAAAACGGCCAATATCACGGGGGCCTAGACACGGCCGGCCGGGAAAAAGACTGGTCGTTCGAGTGCGTGGATAATACCTTCAATTGTTGATTGCTGAATGCCGACCGGAAGTTAGAAATCGATCACGGAAACGCGCTCGGACAGCCGAACCCCTAACATGGTGTTGAGAAACGCCGAATGCCGTCATTCCGCACTTGTTGCGGAATCCAGAACGGTCGCATCGCCTGGATTCCCGCCTGCGCGGGAATGACAGAGGGGAAATCGGGAATGACAGGGAGGTCGCACCTGGAGCGATTGATAAAGAAAAGAAGGATGGGGAGGAGGAAAGGGAGCAGTTTTTACTGACGGAGAGAGGAAGGATGATGGCGCGTCTTCCCATTGATCCCAGGATCTCCCGGATGATCATTGAGGCGGAGAAGGAAGGATGTGTGG
>PMZC01000382.1:8934-9197 GCA_003170555.1 Deltaproteobacteria bacterium | reverse complement strand
TCCTTCACGAGTTCATCGATGCGAAGTTGAAGCTTCGTGCGTTCGGCCTCGAACTCGCGCTTGATCTCTTTCAGCTCATCGTCTTTTTTCTCGATGACCGTCCTGACGTCCGCTGCGGCCGTGTCGCGCAACGCCTCCTTCTCTTTGTTCAGCGTCTTGATCTCATCGCCGGCTTTGGCTTTTTCGGCGGCCATCTGCTTGACGAGTTCGTCGACGCGCTGCTGCAGCTTATCGCGCTCGAGTTCGCGCTCTTGCTTGAGCTG
>PMZC01000382.1:0-8875 GCA_003170555.1 Deltaproteobacteria bacterium | reverse complement strand
GCAGCCGCTGCAATTCATCATCGCGGACCTGCACCTCGCGATCGAGCTTCTCTTGCAGCCGGCGCACGTCTTCTTCTTTGCGCAGCACCTCATCGCGCTGGCGACCGGCCAAGGATTTGATCTCTTTGTCGTGTTCGAGAATCAGCAGCTTGATCTGATCCGACAGGTCCTCGATCTTCTTGTCGCGCTCGCGTCGATCCGCTTCGGCCTGCGTCGTGGCTCGGCGCAACTCGGCGTTGAGCTCCGAAATTTCATTCTTGGCGTCGAGAATCTGGCTGACGCTTTCCTTGCGGAAGTAATCGCGAAAGCCGGAAAGCACCGACGGCTTTTTGTCGCGGAAGCGCGGGTTCTCGACAAAACGCGCGAGCGGCGTAATCGCCTTGTCCCAGGTGAACCGCTCGGCGGCCAGACGCCGGGCGTTGGCGCCCTTTGCCGCGACCACGACCGGCGTCGAAAATATTTCGTCCAACGCCTTGTCCAGCGCCCGCTGGTCGCGCGGGTCCACGACCCAACCGGCGTCGTATTCGCGAATCGCCGCGGCCAGCTCGCCGTAGTCGCCGTAGATCACCGGCAAGCCGCACCACAGGTACTCGACCGTGCGCGTGGTGAACGCCAATTGCCGTTCGGTGTTCGGCTGATAGAGATCGAACGCCGCGGAGCTGTGCGCGTAAACCTCGAGCAGCTCATCGCGCGGAATGAAATCGCGCAGCGTGACGCGCTCCAGCCCGGCCAGGCGCTCGCGATAGTCGCGGAAAATATTTTTGTTGATCGCGTAAAGCGGATGGTTGTAGTTGATCGGCGGCGCACCGACGAACAAATCCAACGTCGCGCTTTTGTCGGCCGCGATGCGCTTCGCCAGCGTTTCCAGGCCGGGAAACGGATCGATCCACGGCCAGGTCACTCCGCCGAAAACGAATTTCAACGTCTTCGGCCACGCATGGGCCGGCAGTTCCTTTCCCAAGGCGACCGGCACGACCTCGATCGGCGCGCTTTGCGGATCGGCCCCGGCCAGCAAAAACCACGACAGGAAATACTGCTTCTGGAATTCGCCAGGGCAAATGAGCAGGTCGGCTTTGGCCAACGTGTCGATCTTCGTCAGCGCGTCCGAGAGGAAATTCCCGCCGTCCTTGAACGCATTCTCCAAACTGAGCGGCCCGTGCAGATCGATCACCAGCGGAATCTTCAAATCATCGAGAAACGACGCCAGCCCCCATTGCTCCACGATGACCACGTCGGGCATGACATCCAGGACGACATTGTTCAGCGTTTCGGGTTCGTGTAAGAGCGACGTATATTCGTCCGGCAACTGCAGGCCTTCGGTCACGGCTTCGCGCGGCAGGCTGTAGCGGACTTCATGGCCGGCGCTCTTGAGCCCCTCGCCCAGTCCCCAGACCCGCAGCCCCCCGCCCCGCACCGGCTGACCCGGCCACGGCAGCATCTCACACGTGACGATTAGAATGCGTCTCCTCATGGCCGGTTGATCTTACGCGAATCACACTGCGCGGTAAAGAACTGCCGCGGTAAAAAGACCAAACGAAATCGAGCGCGTGCGTTGACACTCAAAGACGCCTTCGTTTATGGTGAGACGTTTTTTGCATCGGCCTGTAGGTGACTTGCACGCATGACCGACGAAACGAAAATGGCGCAGCCGAATCAGAGCGGAGAAAACAATAAGGCTCCGCTCCCGGCGCCGCCGATCGTCGACGAGACGTTCGATTTCGTCGATTTCGAGCAGGAGCCGCCGCAGCGCTTCGGCCTTTTGTTCTGGCTGCAATGGATCATCCTGCTTTCCGCCGGCTTCGCCATGCTTTCGGTCCTGAGCGGCGGCTTCGACCATATGGCGCAATACGGCTGGAGCCCGACCGGCGTGAATTACGCCGTTTTGCTTTCGAAAACCGAAAAGATCTTCGGCCTCGGCCTGCTGGCCATGTTGCCGGTCACCTTCTTCTTGGTGCTGGCGTTTGAGCGGCGGCTGGCGCGCCCGCTGGAAGTCGTCTCGCGCTGGGTGTACGCCCCGGGTCGCATTCGCTATCTGCTGCCGACGCTCATTTTTATTTGCGCCGGGTTGATTGTGGCGACCGCGTACCTGGTGCTGGACAACACGCCGATCACCGACGACGAAAACGTTTATCTGTTTCAAACCCGCATCCTCAGTAATAGCCGCTTGACGCTGCCCAGCCTGCCGGACGCCGGCCAGCCTTCCGACCGACTTTTCGAAGACAACATCTTCATGGTCAACAACGGCAAAATCTTCGGTCAATATCCGTTCGGGCAGAGCATCATGTTATGGCCCGGCGTGTTGCTCGGTTGGCCGCGGCTGACCAGCCTGCTATGGGCCCTGCTGACCATCTGGGGGATTTTTCTCCTCGCACGAGAATTATACGGGCCGCGGCTCGCCTTCGTGGCGTCGCTGCTGACGGCGGCGAGCCCGATGTTTCTCAGCACCTCGGCCACGCTGCTCAGTCATTCCACCGAGCTGTGTTCGCTGGTTTGGTTTTTTTACTTTTCCTATCGCACGTGGCGCGAGGACAAGCTGTGGCTGCCGGTGCTCGCCGGACTGGCGTTCTTCGTCGCGTTCCAGGTTCGCTCGGCGACGGCGCTGCTCGCCGGCGGGCCGATCGGCCTCGCGCTGGCCGTGGTTTTGCTGCGCGACTTTCGGCGACATTGGGCGAAGATCGCCATCCTGACCGTGTTCGTCGCGCTCGCCCTCGGCACGTCTTTCACCTTCAACGAAATTGTGAACGGCAGCATTTTCAAAACGAACTATCACGCGGCCTGGGGCGAAGGACGGACGCCGTTTCGTCATCCGTTCGGTTTCGGCAAAGGCGCCTGGCACATGATGCACACGCCCCGCCTGGGCCTGCACAATATGTTCAACAACGTGACGCGCCTCAACTGGTGGCTTTTCGGCTGGCCGATCAGCTTGATTTTCGTCGCGGCCTGGCTGCTGCGCAAAGACAAAAAGCCCTTTGAATGGATCGCATTTTCCACCGTGGTCCTGACGTTTGTCGCCTACTTCTTTTACTTCTGGCCCGGCGTCGCGGACACCGGCCCGGTGCTTTACTACGAATTGATGGGGGTGCTGATTCTGCTAAGCGTCAGCGGCATCGAGGCGGCTTCGCGTCTGCTGCTGCGCTGGATGCCCCGCACGGCCGCGCAGCGGCGCGTGACCTTGTTCGTCATCTTTTCGTGTCTGATCGCGTTCGCCACGTTCCATCAGGTGCACACGCGCGTGCTGATGGACACCGTCAACCACGTGCAGGAACTCGATCGCCTCATCAAACGCTACGATATCCCGCGGCACTCGGTCGTCTTCACCAACTACTATTTGAAGGGCGCCAAGGATTACAATTTTCAGGATAGCTGGGTCGTCGGGCGGCCGCCGACCAGCCGTTTGTTGGGCGACAAGCGGCTGTTCTACGCGAACTACGGCCGGGTGGCCGACCAAAAATTTTTGGCGAAGTATCACCCCGGGGTTCCCGCGTGGGTGATTACCTGGAGCCCCCAGGACGTGCCGGAAGTCGTCAAGCTTGACGATTACACGGTCGATGTGCTGACCGACAACTTGCCGGATTCGCGATGATCGCCAAACTCTGGAAATACCTGCTGGCCACCCGCCCGGTGGAATCGAGCCTGATGATCGGCTTCCCGCTCATCGGCGCATTCATCGCGCTGCCGGCCTGGAACCACGTCGGCTGGCTGGTGATCAAGTTTTTCATCGCCACCTACCCGCTGGTGATGTACGTCTACTGCCTGAACAGCTACGGCGGTCTCGAGCACGACCGGCTGAACAATCGCCTCAACACCAATCCGGCGGTGACCGGCGAAGTCACCCCGGCCGAACTCAAATGGCTGAGCCAGGGCGGCGCGTTTCTTTCCGGCCTGCTTTATTTTCTCTGGTTTCCGCATTGCCTGCTGATCTGGCTGCTGATTCTCGGTAACTGGACGCTCTACTCCCATCCTTCCATTTACTTCAAAGCGCGGCCGATCTTCGGCACGACCCTGCACTTCGTCGGCGGGGTGTTGCAATTGCTGCTCGGTTACGCCGCGCTGCGGCCGGTCGATCGCCACGGCGTGCTGATCGCCGTCTACTTTGCGCTGGTCTTCGCGGCGGGCCATCTCAACCACGAAGTCAAAGATTACGAACCCGACAAGGAAGCCGGCCTGCTCACCAACGCGGTGGTCTACGGACCCCAACGTGTCTTCGCCTTCGCCTTCGGCGTGTTCACTTTCGCGTTCGTGTACCTGGTGACGCTGAGCATCGGCGGCGTGCTCGCCTGGCGCTTGTCGCTGCCGTACCTGGCGATCTACCCGTGCCATGTTCTGCTGCACCGTCGCGCGACCTCCGGCGAATGGGCGGGCTACGACCGCACGTACCAAATGATCTATCGCACGATGTTTGTTCTGGCGGGACTGCTGTTGGTGTTCGTCCAATTTCGGTCGCTGCCCAGATGAGGATTTGCTGATGGCTGAAGCCCATGATGTCATCGTCGTCGGCGCGGGCCCTTGCGGCAGCACGGCGGCGTACGAAATCGCCAAAGCGGGTTACGACGTCGTTTTGCTGGAACGCTACCAAACGCCCGGCGAGTTGAATTCCTGCGGCGGCGGGCTCGGGCACTTTCTGATCAAGAAGTTCGATCTGCCGGAGCATATTCTGCATAAGCGCGTGCGGTCCGTGAAGCTGGATCTCGGTTGGATGCAAAAAACCTATCGCGCCGACGAGCCGATCTACGTCAGCGTCAAACGCACCGAGTTCGATCCGTTCCTCGCCGAGCGCGCGGTGAAAATGGGCGCGCAGTTGCGTTTGTTCCAGCGCGTCGACGATTACGATCCGTTCCACAAACGGCTGAAGGTGAAAGACCGCGCCACCGGAGAGCACTACGACCTCACGGCAAAGATCGTCATTTTCGCCGACGGGGCGCGCACAATGGCCTGGCCGAACTGCCGCATCGGCGTCGATCCGAAGCGCGATCCGGCGGTCGGCGTCGCGTTCGAATTGGGCTGGCCCGGCAACCCGCTCGATACGTTCGAATTTCTTTTCCGCGAACACGAATTGCCCTACGGCTACTACTGGGTCTTCCCGACCAACGACACGCTGAACGTCGGCATGGGCGGGCCGGTGAAGCAGCTCGGCGGGCGCATCGGCGAGATGCTTCACGAGTTCATCGACAGCCGCCCCGAACTCAAAGACCTGCCGATCGTGCGCAAATCGTCGGGCCTGATTCCGACCTACGTCGCGTCACAATTGCACGGCGACGGCGTGATGGTGGTCGGCGACGCCGGCGGCTTCGTCAATCCGTTGACCGGCGGCGGCATCTACTTGGGGATGATTAGCGCGCAGATTGCCGCCGGTGTCGCGCGCGAGGCGCTGCAGCAAAACGATTTCAGTTGCGCGTTTCTATCGCGCTACACGTCTCGCATCAAACGCACGCCGTTTTACGCCGGACTGAAAGTTTTCCACGCGGTGGTCGGTTACAGCCAGGCGCACCTGCAGCGCACGGGCAAGCCGGTGCTGGGCAAGATCTTCAAACTCTATTCGGATATCGGCGACTTCGCGCTGCGGCGACTGTAAACAGCTAGGTCGAGCAGAACATAAGACCTTACTTGAATTCCGACTTCACGGATTACTGGCGGGAGAACCGCTCGCCCTAACACGGCGCCTCCGGGGAAATCGTCGAGACGGAGGAGTACGAGAACTCAGGCAAGTGCATCGCATTGGTGCTCGATCAAGCTAAAAGGACGTTGACTTTGAGAAGGGCGCTGGCGTACTAATGAGTCAAACACAAACCCATTTTATCGGAAAGGAGCGCGAGATGAAGATAAGAGTGTTCCTCGTAATTTTGGTTTTGTCATCATGCCTGCTACTTTTCGGGTGCGGAAAGAAGTCTGGACTTGAGGGCAAAGTCGTGGACGGCAAGGGCTCGCCGATGGCGGGGCTCAAGATTATCGCCAATCAGGTTACTCCCATCAAAGGTTACGAACAGTTCTAAACGGTCACGGGCTCGGATGGGACGTTCAGCTTTAAAAAGCTTTATCCAACGTCGCAGTATATTTTAAAACCGTGGTCGGAAAAATGGTCCACGGAAACCACCCCCATACGGAGTGGTCCGGAGGGCGAGACAATAGTGCTCCCTTCACCAATAACCATTCGTTTCACAGAGAGAGACGGTGTAATTACAGACTCCCAAACAGGTCTCCAATGGCAGATGGACCCGACGGGCGGAAAAAAAATGAAGTGGTCGGTGGCGAAGTCTCATTGTAAGAGCCTTAGTTTGGGTGGGTCCAACGACTGGCGCTTGCCGACGATCTCGGAGCTTCGGACCCTGATCCGCGGTTGCCCCGCCACGCAGACAGGCGGTGCCTGCCGCGTGACAGACGAATGCCTGAATTCCAGATGCAACGGAGGGAACTGCGGTTGTGACAACACATCCGGAGAGTGCTTGTGGGCTTCTCAGATGCTGGGAGTGGGAGCTTGTGACGGGTCTTGGTCGTCCTCGGCGGTCGCAGACATCGGTAGCGCCGCGTGGTACGTCAATTTCGGCACCGGCAGCGTCGGCACCAGCCACGCCGGCGACGACTACGGCGACGCCCCCGCGCGCTGTGTGCGTTAGTCAGTCGACCGTGATTAATTGGTGATTCGGTTATTCGGTAATTTGGCCATTCGGGGGAGTCCAGAGGGGCTTCCCCTCTGGTGTTTCCAAGGCGAAGCCTTGGTCGAAACCTTTTTGTAAACGGCGAAATTCGACAACCCGCCGATTTACAAGAAGGCGCCAGAGAAGAACTTTTCCACCATCATAAGTTAGTCATCGGAACGCGTCTACGGAATGGCGCGACCATTATTGATTCCGCGTACAACATGACGCGCGCACAAAGACGGTTCCACCATTCGCCGTAAATATTCCGGCATCCACGGCAGGCCCGCGACGGCGATGGCCAGCCTTGCCAGCACGAAGAACAGAATACCGCCGGCGATGAGCGCGGCCGGCGTTTCGTGCGGGAAGAGCACGACGAGCGCCGCCTCGCGCGCGCCCAATCCGGCGAAAGTCACCGGGGCGAGACCGGCCAACAAGACGCCCGGCAGCACCGTCCACCAGCGGGCAAAGTCGATTTCCACGCCGACTGATTGCAGGCAGAGCGCCAGCACCACGGCCTCGCAGGCGAGAATGATCGCGGCGTAAATCACTTGGCCGAAGACGCCGGACAATCCCGCGTTCGCAAACGCCGCCAACAGTCCCCGGCCCCACGTCGTCACGCGTTCGCCGAACGGAGCAAGCAGGCGCAGCATCAGTTCGCGACTCTCCGCAGCGGTGGCGATCACCAAAACCAGCACGACCGCAAAGGCGGAGACGAGCGACGCGATTTCGCCGTATAGCACGCCGCGCAACAGCAGTGCGGGCAGCAGGCCGGTGAGAAAGGTGACTTTCTCGAACCCGAGCGCGCCAAGTGTGAGGTCGGCGGTCAGCCCGTGCTGCCGGCTGAGGTACGGCAAGCGCAGCAGTTCGCCGACGCGCAACGGCGTGAAGAACTTGAGCGGCGCGCCGCCCATGCGCATCACCCACGCCTCGCGGAACGACACCGACACGCCGACCAGCCGCAAAATTCTTCGCCAGCGATCGGTGACGCCCAGCAGGTGGCTGAAGACGAGGACGACGCCGGCGAGCAGCAGCGGGCCCCAGCGCGCGCGGCCGAACGCCGACCACACCAGTCGCCAGTCATAGTGGAAGATCAAAAACGCCAGCAGCAACACGGTGCACGCCAGCGCGATCAGGCGGGACAGCAGGGCTTTTTTGGTCGCCGGGTCTTTCACCATCGTTCCTTGGTCGTGAGCATAGCGCGCGCGCCCGCGAATCGCAAAAGACGCGGCCGGCTGGTTGCGGCTTTGGCGTGTTGCTATCATGCCGGGCATGAAGCGCAAACTCATTATTCTATTTTTCGTCTTCGCGACGTTCTCGTTTTTTTCGTGCGCCAAAAAAAACGACCGCACCTTTGCGCTGCGCCTGGTCGCCGATCAAAGCTGTCCGCTCGCCGCCGTGTTGGAAGTGGTGAGCGCCAACTCCGACCTGGTTTCGCTCCACCGGCTTTTTCTCCCGACGCAGAATACGCGCGACTTTCAGCAAATCGAAAAGGCCGTGTNNAGCGGACGCCGCGCTGGTTCCGGCCGGTGAAGCCGCGCTGTTGCTTGGCGCGAACCCGGATTGGCGTCTGCTGGCCGATTTCGGGCCGACGCGTCGTCTGGTGTTGCTCGCGATCAACTCCACTGCCACGACGCCGCCGGGCGTGATCAACTTCGCCGGCGACGAGGGCCGTCTCGCCTTTGCCGTTTGGCGCGCGGGGGCCGCCGAAGCGTTGCTGAAGAAAACCGAATTGCGCGCCGCGCCGCCGAATATCCGGCCGCAATATCTGCTGCTCAACGATGCGTTGATGATCGTGGCCGAGCCGTTGGACGAACGATTGGCCGCGCGGCCCGGGCTGCGCACCGTGGCCGGCCTCGATGAGCATCTGTTGCTGCTCGTTCGGCGGGATTTTCTTCGGCGGCACGGACAATTGGTCGAGCGTCTTTTAGACGTGTTGTGTGAAACGCCGGCGGCCGCGCTGGCCGACGCCACCCGTCTTCTGGCGCGGATCGCCGTGGCGCTGAACGCGACCCCGCAATGGACGCGCGAACAAATCGTGGGCCTGTCCTTCGGCGGCGCCGGCGAGGCCGCGTGTCGCAAGTCCGTGCGACCGGGCGACGCGACGCGCCGACAACTCGACGCCTTCGTCGCGGCCGGCAAACAAGCCGGACTCGTTCGCCGCGAGTTTTCCCTCGACTCCGCGCTCAAGTAAAAAATTTCCGCTAACGACTGCGCCGCTGCAAACGATCGAGCCGGTACGC
>PMZC01000311.1 GCA_003170555.1 Deltaproteobacteria bacterium | reverse complement strand
CCGGCGGGGCCGAACTCGAGCGCAACCTGCGGCTGGCCGAAGACGCCATCCACACCGCGCACGATCCGGACGAGCAGCTCGAGCTGGCGCAGGAGATCGCCGACCTGCACGCGCTGCTCGAGCGTTTCGAAACCGAATACAACCCGCACGAGGCCGAGCGCATTCTGATGGGTCTGGGTTTTCGCCCGGCGGATTTCGACCGGCCGCTCGCCGAGCTGTCCGGCGGCTGGAAAATGCGCGCGGCGTTGGCCGGCCTGCTGTTCAAGCGCCCCGATCTGCTGCTGCTCGACGANNGAGCCGACCAACCACCTCGACGTCCCGACCGTCACCTGGCTCGACGAATTCCTGCGCAACTACAAGCAGACGATCATGCTGATCACTCACGACAGCGCGTTCATCGACCGCCAGGTCAGCCGCGTGCTGTCGTTCGAGGTCGAAGGCCTGCGCGCGTACCCCGGCAACTACACGCAGTACGTAAAGCTGCGCGAATCGGAGCTCGAAGTGCGGCGCGCGGCGCGGCGCAACCAGGACGCGGAAATCCGCCAGGCGCAGAGTTTCATCCGCCGCTTCCGCGCCCAGGCCACCAAGGCGCGCCAGGTGCAGAGCCGGATCAAGAAGATCGAGAAGATCGAGCTGGTCGAAGTCGACCACGACCGCGCGACGATCGATTTCTCTTTTCCGTCCACCTCGCGCACCGGCAAGATCGCGATCAAGCTGGCGCAGGTGGACAAAGCGTTCGGCGAGCTGCGCCTCTATCGCAACCTCAGCGCCGACGTGGTCAGCGGCGACCGCATCGCGATCATCGGCCGCAACGGCGCGGGCAAGACGACGCTGCTGCGCATCATGGCCGGCGAGCTGCCGCCCGACGCCGGCGCCGTGGAATACGGCTCGAACGTCGAGCTTGGTTACTACGCCCAACACCTGACGGAAAAACTCGACGCGAACAATTCGATTCTCACCGAGGTCTGGCGCACCGTGCCCGGGATGAGCCCCACCGCCGTGCGCGGCGTGTGCGGCGCGTTTCTGTTTTCGGGCGAGGAGGTCGACAAGGCGATCGGCGTGCTGTCCGGCGGCGAGAAGGCGCGGGTGAGCCTCGCGCGCCTGCTGGTGCGGCCGGGCAACGTACTGCTGATGGACGAGCCGACCAACCACCTCGATCTGTTCTCCAGCGAAGCGCTCGCCGACGCGCTCGAAACGTTCGACGGCACGCTGGTCTTCGTCAGCCACACCCGCGCGTTCATCAATCGCCTCGCGAACAAGATTTGGAATATCGAAGACGGGCGCATCGACGTCTTCCCCGGCAACCTCGACGACTACCTCTATCACCTCGACCAGGTGCAGCGGAAAAAAGACGAGGTGAGTGCGGACGAGCCGGCGGAAGAGGCCGCGCCGGTCAAACCGAAACCGAAAGCGGTCGACTACGAACAGCGCAAACGCACGAACCGCGAACGCTCACGCCTTGAGCGCGCGATCAGACAGGCCGAAGAAAAAATCGCCGAGTTGGAAAAACGCATCAGCGACGCGGAAACGAAACGGCGTTTGCAGGAAGCCGATCTGGCGAAACCCGAGATTTATCAAAATCAGGAACGCTTCAACCGCCTGCTCGGCGAGTTCCAAAAAACGAAGGACGAAATCGACCGCCTCACGCCGCGCTGGGAAAAAGCGGCCGAGGAAGTCGAGAAGCTGCAAAAGCAGTTGGCGAAGCTGTCGATCTTTTCCGGGTAAGGCAACTTTTTTTGACAAGATAACAGAATTGACAGGATGAACAGGATTGGTTTGGGGTTGGGTGGCACTGGCACACGAAGTCATACGGAGTTTGCCAGTGCTCGCGCTGGATCCTGAGCAGACGCGGTCACAGATCACAATATTTTATTGACAGGATCAACAAGATTTTAAGAATTTACAGGATTCATCTTTTCCTGTCGATCCTGTTTGTCCTGTTGATCCTGTCTAAAACTATCTCCCGAAATACGATCGCAGCTCGCGCGCCCAATCTTCCGGCCATTGATCCATCACCTGCTCGCCGAGGACGATCTCGAAAAAGCTGCGGTCACTGCGCGCGAAGGCCGCCCAGTTGCCGCGGGCCACAATGCGGCAGGTCAGGCTGGTGTGCGCGGCGTCGCCGAAGAAATACACCGCGAGGTTGAAGCTGTTGCGGCGGCGCGCGCGATACCACCGCTGCACGTGAAGCAGGCCGTCGATCATCGCCTCGGCCGTCGCGTCGGTGAACGAGTCGAGCGCGCCCGGCGCGTCGTACACGCCCCACACCTCGTGATAGCCCTGCGGCGCCCACATCGTCAGCCAGCACCAGCCGCGATGCTCGGCGACGAAACGCTCGCCGCGCGCGCGTTCGGTTTCGACCAGCAGCGGCCAGAAGGTGCGGCCGTAGCGCGCGAACGCGTCGGCCTGCGCCCGCGCGAGTTCGGCGACGAAACCGGGCGGATAGGCGTCGGCCTGCACCTGCAAATGCGGATGCACGATCGTGCCGCCGCTCGCCGGCAGATGGTTCTGGGTGATCGCGGCGTAGCGCACCGTTTCGTCGATCTCGTTCACGCGGCGCAGGTAGTCGCGCGAAAGCAGAAAGGCGTCGAGGTAGCGCGCGGGATCGAAAGCGCCGACCTCGGTATAGTGCTCGTCGCCGAGAATCGCCACCGCACTGTACGGGCCGTACGGCGCGAGGTTGGGGAACAGCACCGACTGCCCGCGGCGCAGCAGCCGCGCGCCGAAGCGCGATTCGTCGAGCGTCGAGAGCGCGCGCTCGTGCGCCTCCGGACAGAAGGGGCAGCCGACGCGGCTTTCGCGCACGGCGGCTTCGACGTCCGGCCAGTCGTCTTCGTGCAGATTCGCGCCTTTGATGCGCACCGGCGTGAAGCGCGTGCGGCGGCCGTGTAACGGGCAGACGCGAATTTCGAGCGGGAAATCAGTCAACGCGAAATCGCGGCGCGGGTCGCCCAGCCGGGCGGTCATTTCGTAGCGCACGAATTCGATTTCCATTCCCTCACCATTTCGCCAGCGCGGCGATCGCGCGGGACACGGCCAGGCGGTAGCGCGGCCGCAGGTAGCCCGACCGCCACCGGCCGGTGAACAGTTCGTCGCTGACCACCACGATCGCCGCCGCGGCGACGCGCCGGTACGCGGCCACGCAATAGAGCGCGGAGATTTCCATCTCGACCAAATGACGCCCGGCCTCCGCATGGCGGCGGACCGCGCTCGGCGTTTCGCGATAGAACGCGTCGGTCGTCCAGATCGCCGCCGGACGCGGTTCGAGGCGATGCGCGCGCAAGTGATCTTCGAGTTTTTTCAGCAAAGCGGGATCGGGATGAAACGTGTCATTCGTCGAGTAGTGACGGCTCACGCCTTCGTCGGCGAACGCGGATTCGGCCGCCGCGCAATCGCCGAGCCGGAAAGAATCCGCAATGCCGCCGGCGATGCCGAAGAACACCAACTCGCGCGCGCCCAGCTCGATCAACTCCTCGACGACCGCCGCGGCCACCGGCGCGCCGACCAGCGGCGAAACCGCGCCCGGCCGCTCGGGCGACGCCGGCGGATAATACGTCGCGGCGCCGAACGCGCGGCTGCGCGAATGATCCGCGCCCACCGACGCGAGGTACGCGTGCAGATGTTCCGGCATTGGGAAGAGCAGAATCCGCTCCGCGACCGCTCGGCGATATCGGCACACGTGCGCGGGCTCGATGATCGCGCGTTCTTCGTCCGGCGGATGGAAGGTCATGGCGCTAGGTTGTACACACTTGATCGCGGTTCTACAATCGGGGCGCATTTTTGCGGAGGCGCTCATGTCGCGGCGTTGGTGGCAGTTGCTGTTGGCGATGATTCTCGTCGGCGCGTTCGCTTATTTGGCCTGCAACAGCGGCGGCGATGACGACGACGCGGCCCCGCACGTGACGCCGCCCCCCGGTTCCTGCACCGACAACACGGCGCCGGTGCTGAGCGAGGTGCTGACGTTCACCATCCACTCGACGACGCCCGTGACCGAATTCATGGAGACCGAAACGATCGAGGCCTTCGTCAGCTACACCGACGCGGAGTGCAACGTGCACGACGGGCAGATCTTCATGGGGCTCGACGGCGCCGCGCCGCAGAAAGTCACCGACATCGATTCCGCCGCGCCGTGTTCGGCCCAGGCGGCGAACCGCACGGTCGGCTTTCCGTTTGTCGACGTGGGCGTCGGCCAGCATCAGTTGAGCGTGTACGTCATGGATTTTTGCGGGGCGCAGAGCAACACGGTCAGCACGACCTTCACGCTCACGCCGTATCAGGCGGACGACGACACGGCGGATGACGACGCCGCCGATGACGACACGGTTTCGCCGACGCTGTTGCAGGGCGAGGTGCGCTACACCGGCGACGACAATCTCGCGGGCCGGCCGGTGACGATGTTTTTGTTCAAGCAGTGGCTGCCGCATTCACTGCCGGTCGCCGTGCTGAAGATCGACGTGCCCGACGGCGGCTTTCCGTTCCCCTACGAGTGGAATATGGACGAGGCGCAGGTGGAGGCCGGCGCTTACTTCCTCGCCGCGTTTCTCGACGCGGTGGACGGCGACGGCTACTTCAACGCCGCGGCCGACCCGTTCTATTCGCCTTATTTGCCGACGGAGATCACCGCCAACGAAACCACGACGCAGAACGTGACGCTCGTCGCGCCGGGTCGGTAAAGGACCTCCCCCCGCCCCCCTCCGTCTTGCGGAGGGGGAGCAGCGGCAACAAGGGGCTAAAGCCCCTTGTTCAGTTATTTCGGCCCTCCCCCCGCAATTCGGGGGGAGTTGGAGGGGGGTCTTTCCGGGCGGCAAATCCTGTCAAAAATCCTTCCGCGCGCCCGGTTTTTGACGCGCTGCGCCGATTCTTGTCGGACCCCCCAATTTTGTGCTATTTTCCTGGTCCCCGTGGTCGGCGCGGGAACGAGAATTTATTTTTCACTGAACTTGGCCGACGGGTAGAGGATCAGAAATAGATGAAGCGAAAAAAGCTGGTGGTTTTTTGTTTGCTCCTGGTGCTCGTCCTCGTGACCGCGCACACGGCCTCGGCGCAGGGCGCTCCGGCGGCGCCGCCTTCGCCGGCGGCCCCCGCAACGGCGCCGAGCCCGCCGCAGCCCGCGGCGGCGCCGGCGGCCTCACCCGCGCCGGCGGCGGTTCCCGTCGCGGCCACGCCGGCGTTGGCGCAGAACAATTCGCTGGAGAAACGGCTGGTCAACATCTCGATGATCGGCGCGCGCACGCTGCTCTATTTGCTGTTTGCGCTGTCGATTCTGTGCATCGCCGTGGCCATCGAGAAGTACGTGCAGTACCGCCGCGAGAACCCGTTGGGCGCCGATTTTCGCGCTCGCCTGGTCGGCCTGTTGGACAAGGGCGACCGGGCTGGGGCGCAGAAAGAGGTCGAGGGCGTGCGGGGCGTCAACGCGGCGCTGGTCCGCGAGGGCCTGCTCAACTTCGACGAAGGCCCCGCGACCGTCGAGGAAATCATCAGCAGCCGCCTGATTCTGGAACGCGGGCGGCTGGAGAAGCGTCTCATGATCCTGGGCACCATCGGCAACAACGCGCCGTTCATCGGCCTGCTGGGCACGGTCATGGGCATCATCAAGGCGTTCCACGATCTGTCCACCGCGGCGATGCAGGGCCCGCAGTCGGTCATGGCCGGCATCTCCGAGGCGCTGATCGCCACCGCGGTCGGCCTGTTCGTGGCCATCCCGGCGGTCATTTTGTTCAACTGGTTGAAGGCGCGGTCGAAGGGCCTGCTCGACGAGGCCGAAGCCAACGCGAAGATCGTGCTGGCTTTCGCCAAACGCGCGCGCGAGGCGAATCATGGCGGGCAGTAGCCAGAACAACCAAGACGACTCCATCACCAACATCAACGTGACGCCGCTGGTCGACATCACGCTGGTGCTGCTCATCATCTTCATGGTCACGGCGACGTTCATCGTCTCGCCGCAGATCAAGGTTGAATTGCCGAAAGCGGTGACGGCGGAAACCTCCGATCCGCAGACGTTCGCCATCGTGATCACCAAGGACGACAAGCTGTACTTGAACGGCGCGCCGACCACCGAACCGCAGATCGTGCAGTACATCCAGGAGCGGCTGAAGAACACGCCCGATCTGCAGGTGGTGATCAGCGCCGACAAATGGGTGTATCACGGCCGCGTGGTGCATTTCATCGACCTGGTGCGCAAACATGGCGTGCGCAAGTTCGCCATCAACGTGGACGCGGAACCGGACAACCAACCGTGAAGATCGAGACCCCGCCTCGACGCCGTTCGCGCGTAATTCAATTCGCGCTGGTGGGGTCGCTCATCTTCCACGCGCTGTTGGTGGTGGGTTTCAAGTCGCTGGGCGACAAGTCGCCGGTGCGGTCGTACGTGGTCAATCTGGTGGTGCACGAACCGGCGGCCACGCCCCCGCCGCCGAAGCCCGAGGCCACGCCCAAGCCGTCGCGGCTGCCGCCGCCGANNAATCAGCAGAACAAGCCCGTGCCGCCGTCGGCCGAACCGCCCAAGCCGGTGTTCGGCGTGACGCACGACTCGGTCACCGACGGCGCCGCCGGCATGAGCGTGCGGGTGGGCAACACGCTGATGAAAAAACCGGAAGCGCAGTTGACCGACCCCAACGCGGTGCACGCGTATTCCGGCCCGCCCGAACCGCCGGCGGAGGTCAACTCCGACGAACTCGATTCTCCGCCGAAGATCATCGACATGATCGAGCCGGCGTACCCGCCGCTCGCCAATCGCGCCCGCCGCGAGGGCGTGGTGCGCCTGCGCATCCGGATCGCCGCGAACGGCCGCGTCACGGCGGTGAAGTTGATCGCCGCCAACCCGCCGGGCATGGGCTTCGAGGATTCCGCGCTATCCGCCGTGCGCCAGTGGCGTTTCGAAATCCCGCGCTCGCACGGACGCGCCGTCGCCACCTGGTACATGCAATCGATTCGGTTCAAATTGGAATAACCTGAGATTGCGGATTGCGGATTGTAGGAGCGCCCTTCCGGGCGCGATTTTGCGGCTGTCTAGATCGCGCCTGGAAAGGCGCTCCTACAAAAGGGCGCGGCACGCCGTGCCCCTACGGAAGACCCCAGACCCCTAGAATCTTTCCGCCACCGGCTGCGTGTAGCCCGTGAGCTCGGTGTAGGCCAGGCCGGTGACGGGCCGGCCGGCCCATGTACCGCGGACGTCGCAGGCGCCTTCCCAATAGGTGATGTCGGACAGATCCATCACCATTTCCTGGGCCTCGAAGCTCGGGGTGACGGTCAACTCGGCGGGGACGTTCGGCAGCGTGATCGTCCAACCCATCGGGTACTGCCCGTGGGAGGTCGGGCTGGTCCACGATCCCGTGCTGCGGATTTGGTATTCCGGCATGATGATCGAACGCGACGCGCCGTCCGGTTCGACCAGCGTGCCGGTCGAGTCGGTGGAAACCGAGCCGTCGCGGCGGCGCATCTGATAGAGCATCACCTCGCGGCGGTTGTCGAGTTGAATCGCGAACCAATCCCAGCCTTGCGTCGTCTGCTTCGGGCGGAAGCTGGAATATTCGTGGTCCATCCAGGCTAGACCGGTGACGGGCGACGACCGGCCGTTCAGCGTGATCGTGCCGCCGCCTTCCATGCGGGTGAAGCTGATGTAGTAGCTCGGAATGCCGTCCACGCCTTTCCAATGATAGCCGTGCTCGCCGTGCAGCGTCGGGGGCTTCTGCGGTTCGAACACCAGGTCGACGCCGATCCGGCCGTCGCTGGCGACCAGATGGTGCTTCGCGCCTTCGGCTTTGACGTACCAATCGCGCAGCCAGACGTGATACGCATCCGTCGCCGCGCCCACGTTGTCTTTCGAATTCTTCTGCAAGACGTCAATCGCGTAGTGCATCTTGTTGGTTTTGTCGGAGATGGCCAGGTGCGCCACCAGGCCGTGCGGGTACATGAACCACCACACCGGCACGTGTTTATGCCACATGTTCACCGTGCGGATGCGGAAGAAAGTCAGTTCGAAGCCGTAGCGGCGGCCGTCCGCGCCGGTGAGGTGGCCGGTGTAGTACCACCATTCGTTTTTGAAGTCGGGGTGCGCCGCGAAGTCGCGCGGCAAAACCACGGGAATCTGGGGGAAGGGATAAGACAAATACTCCTGCTGGTGCAGACCGCGCTTGGCGATGCCGTAACCGACGCCCAGCACGGGCAGGGCCAGCAGCACGATGAGGATCCAGAGAAAGACCTTGGCGGCTTTACGCCCGAAAGAACGCGGCTGGTCGCCCATCAGTCAGCTCCCGCGGTGGTGTCGAGCGATTATGCGGAAGGCGGCGGCGGGGGTCAAATGAAACCGGCCCGGCTCGCGGACCAAAAGAAAGGGCCCCGGTTTCCCGAGGCCCTTAAGCGCTAGGATAGGTGGTGTCGACTTACAGTGCGGCCATCGTCACGCAGATGCTCTCCAACTTGTTGGAGAAGTTGCCCTGCGTGTCGGTCACTTCGATGTCGACGCAGTAGTCGCCCGCGGCGGGCGGCGCGGAAGCGGGGCCGAAGCCGACGGTCACGCCGGTCTGCACCGGGGCGCCGCAATCGCTGACCTGGCTCAGGTCGGTGGTCGGCGGATTGTTGAAGAAGCTCCAGTTGATGGGGTTCGTGGTGTCCAGGAACCACTGGGTGGTGCCGGCCAGGTAAATGTACACGGCGCCATCGGGCAGCAGGTCGTTGTCGACGTCGCACACGGAGAACATGAAAGCGCTCTGCCAATACTGTTCGGGCGCGTCGTCGTAGTCGGCCAGAACCAGCGTGGTGGGATCCCACAGGCCGTTGCTCAGAACGGGCGCGGTGCCGGGACCGGTGTCGTCGTCGAGATCGTCGTCAGCCGGCGTCGTGTCGTCGTCGGTCGGCGTCGTGTCGTCGTCGGTCGGCGTCGTGTCGTCATCGACCGGCGTCGTGTCGTCGTCGAACGCGTTCGTGTCGTCATCCGAGGTGTCGTCGTCGCTGCCGCCGCTGCTGCTGCAGGCAACGAACGCGCCGAGCGCCAGCACCATCGCGGCGATCAGGGCAAACAGGAACAGTTTGTTGGACCAAATCTTCATGCTAATTCCTCCTTCAGAGTTTTCATTCCGGCCCCACTGGGTCACGGCGTTGTCCGTCGGCTCCCAGACGAACAATACACGGCCCACACGGGCAAACAAACCAAATGGACAACCTGTCTTCTTGAGAGAACAAAGCTGCCCCGATCCCAACAGACACAATGCCTGCCAAGACTTGGCCATTGACATAACAGACTTCCGGCAGGCGGTCAAGTCTAAAAAAACTGCGCATCAAGCATTGAAAAACTGAGGGCCTAGAGAAACGCAACTGGCGAATAACAGACCACAAATCAGATGGCGGATAAGCCGCGCGCGTTGTGAGCCCGCCGGCTATTTTCCGCCCTCGCCTTGACGAAAACGAAAGTTACGTGCTACGACCGCCTTTGCCTGGGAGGCGGCCATGCGGTGTCCGAAGTGCGGTTATGTTTCCTTTGACGACCTCGACCGTTGCAAGCGGTGCGGGTACGGCCTCGCCGACGTGCAGCGCGAGCGGCCGCTGGTGACCGCACAACCGCGACCGGCCGCGACCGGGACCGAAAAAAAGGCGGCGCCTGAGGCCCGCCGGCACAGCTTTCCCACCTTCGACAAACAGCCCGGCGCCGATTCCGCCGCGACGCTGACCACGGTCGATGACGCGGCCTTGCGGCGCGAGCAGGAGACGATCCGGCGTCAGATGGACACGCTGGATCAGGAACGCCAGCGCTTGCATCGCGCTTCGCTCGATTTCGAGCAACGGCAGCAGTCGCTGGAGAAAAAGCTGCGCGAGGAGATCGCCGTCGAGCGACGGGCCGCGCAAGGCGAACTCGCGCGGCTGCGCGAAACCCAGGCCGATCTGCTGCAACAGATGGGCGCGCTCGAACGCAGTCGGCAAGAGGCGGAAAACACGTTCCGCACTCTGGCGGCCGACCGCGAACGCCTCCACCAACAGGAAGCGGAACTCGCCGACCATCGCGAAAAAATTCGCGAGGAGGAAGAACGCGCGCGGGCCATCGGCCAGGAGGTGCAGCGGCTGGCCGCGGTTTCGCAGCAGCTCAAAGAGGAACACGAGAGCCTGCGCCGCGAGCGGGAAGAGGCGGATCGCGCCCGGCAGGCCGCCGAGCGAGCCCGTCAAGACGCCGAACGCTCGAAACGCGAAGCGGTGGCCGCACGGCTGAAGGCCGAGAAAGCCCGGGCGGAAGCCGCCAGGAAGTCCGCGCCGGCCGACGCGCCGTCGGTCGAGCCGCTCGACTTCGACACCGAACGCGAGCGCTGGCGGTCTTCGCTTCAGCCGGAGGCGCAGCCTACCGCCGGCGATTTCGTTCGCGTGCTGGCCGACCGCCGCCGCGAAGAACGCGCGCCGGCGCCGCCGACCAAGCCGGCCGCGGCCGCCGTGGTGCTCGAGGAAGAGGAACTGGCCGACGACACGGGCGTGACGCTCGAAGAAGTCGAAGAGACCTTCGCGTCGGACGAGCCGTCGGCGCTGCCGCTGCGCGCGCGCCACGTGGCGCCCAAAGGCGGCTTGATCTTCCGGCTGGCGGCCGGGCTGGTCGATCTGAGTCTGCTGCTGGTCGTGCTGGGGATCTTCCTGGTCATCGGCCGGCTGGCGACGGGCGGCTCCGGCAACCTGGCGCAACTCGTGTCCACCCTCGCGCTGCCGTTCTATCTGCTGTTCGTGCTGCTGACGATGGTCTACGTCACCTACCTGCACGGCTCGAGCGGCCAAACGCTGGGCAAGCGTCTGCTGCGCCTGCGCGTCCTGACCACGCACGGCCAGCCGGTGGGCTACGTCAATGCGTTCCTGCGCTTCGTGGCGACCCTGTTCGCCGTCGCGCTGCTGGGCCTCGGCATTCTCGGCATCGCCCTCGACCCCAACAAACAAGGCTGGCACGACAAGATCGCCCGCACCGTCGTCGTGCGGCTGTAGCGTCTCGCCAAGCTCGCGCCCTTTACGTTCGCCGGTTTGTTCGATTATTCTGCTGCCGGAATAACGATGCAGCATCAAAGGAGCGAGCCATGAAGAAGAGATGGGCGTTATCGCTGGCGGTCGCCATCGCGCTGGCGTTCGCGGCGCTATCGGCCTGCGCACCGAAAGGCCCGAAAGCCGTCGCGGCGGAGACCACGTTCAACTTCGGCCAGCTCGACGAGTACGAAATCGCCACCCATGTTTTCATCATCAAGAATCAAGGCGATCAGCCGTTGGAGATCAAACGGGTGAAGACCAACTGCGCTTGCACGGCGGCGAAGGCGAAATCGAAGATCGTCGAACCGGGACAACAAACCGTCATCGAGGTGCAGTTCGACGCCGGTGAGCGCGCCGGCGAGCAGAAGAGGCCGATCACCGTGGAAACCAACGACGCCGCGACGCCGGTCATTCAGCTTTACATGGTCGGCGCGGTGATCGAGCGGCTGGGGCGCGTCCCGCACTCGATTCACTTGCTCGACGCGGTGCCGAACAAGCCCTTATCCGGCGCGATGACCGTGACCAACAAAACTCCACAGGCCATGACCATCACCGCGTTGAAAGCCGACGACCCGGCCATCATCAAGTCCGTGCTCCAGGTCAACGGAAAGCCGGCGCCGCTGCCCTACAAGCTGGACCCCGGTCAGTCGGTCGTGCTGTCGGTGACGGCCAAGATGCCGGCGGACGAAGATATTCATCGCACGTCGGTCCAGGTGATCACGGCGGAGCGGCCGGACAAGCCGATGCGGGTCAGCGTCGTGTTGTATAAGAAGGGTCTGGCGCGCGCTCACCCCGGCCAACTCCGGCCGGCCGATTCGATCCACCGGGTGTCGCCGGGCGGTCCGATGCGCGTCTTCGACAGCATCAGCCCCGGAATCAAACCACGACCCACGAAAAAACCGGCGACGCCCGCCGGCGACCAATAACCACGCGATCAATCGCCAGCGGGGCGCCTCCCACGAGGCGTCCTTTTTTGCTGATTTGTTTTCTGGCGGGAATTGGCAAGATCGCGGGAACCGCAACACTCCCCGCTTTGAACCCGTCCGTTGACAGGCACGTCTGATAAGGATGGTTGCCGGGGCTTGATGATCGCAGGTAACATGGTCCGGCGATCACGCGGCGGAAAGGCGGAGCATTGCGGTTGGGGGCGAGCGACTGGACCGATCGGGGCCTGCGGACCTTGGGCAAGATGTCCACCGGCGCGCCGCGTCGCGTGGCCGAAGTGGTGTTGGTGCTCGTCGCGGCGCTGGGCATCGTGTATCTCTTCGCCGAGAAGTCGCCTTACCACGCCATCGGCGGCGTGGTCGTGCTGTTCGCCGTGCTGTTCCTCATGCGCCAACCGGTCTACCTGACCTACGCGCTGACGCTGCTGCTGCCCGTTTACTGGCTGAACCTGCTGGGCGAAAGCCTGCGGGTGACGACCGTGCTGGCCGGCATCGGCATGGCTTATTACCTGGGCGTGATGATCCTCTCGCGCCGCCTGCCGCGCATGAACCGCGTGATGTTCGCCTACCTTTTATTTTTGGCGAACGGCCTGCTCAGCATCGTGAACGCGGAATATCCCGCGCTGTCGCTGCAACTGATGAAGCACCTGACGATCACCATCTTCATTCTGTTCATCTTCACCGTCAGCGTGCGCACGCCGCGGCAGTTCCGCACGCTGGTGCTGATCCTGCTGGGCTGGGGCGTCGTGCAGGCGGTGCTCGGCGCGCTGCAGACGTTCGTCTCGCCGAAGTTCTTCCCGGCCTACTATTTCCAGACCTTCGGCATGCCGATCGTCGACGCCTACAGCGTGGGCGACGTACGGCGCGCGTCGGGCACGTTCCAGGTCGGCCCGCGCTTCGTGATGTTCATCATGCTGCCGCTGGCGCTGACCGTGGCCGGCTTCATGTCGGGCCGTTCGCTGCGGCGGCGCACCTGGGCGCTGCTGATGATCCCGCTGATCGTCGGCGTGTTCGTCAGCCTGACGCGCATCGCGGTGCTGCTCAGCTTCGCCTACGTCGTGCTGTTCAACTATTTCGAGCGGCGGCGGCAGGCCCTGGTCGCGAGCCTGAGCGGCCTGGTGGTCGTCGGCGTGCTGGTGTCCACGGTCTACCTTCTGCTCATTCCCGCCGGCACGAAAGAAGCGCTGGCCCGCCGTTTCGCCAACGAGCAGGAAGACGTGTACATGGACCGCTTCTACTTCCTGTGGTCGGCGCTGGGCGCGTTTTCCGAGCACCCGCTGCTGGGCGTCGGCGTGTCCAACTACGTCAGCCGGTCGTGGGAGTTCATGCAGAAGTACCCGGTGCCGTGGCGCAACTACCGCTGGTCCGTCGCCGACGAAAGCAATCTGCCCGAGGTCGTGCCGGTGCACAACGAGTACGGCCGGATGCTCGCCGAGCAAGGCATTTTCTCGGTGTTCATTTTCGGCTTCCTCGTGTGGTCGGCGTTGCGCAACCTGCGCTTCACCTACGAACGAACGCGGGATGATTTCATCAAGACCGTCGCGGCCGGCACGTGGATGTACCTGGTGTCGATGGTGGTCTACTGGTTCTTCCACGAGTATTTCCTGGAGGAAACGTACATCGCCTTTCTGCCGTTTGCGCTGAGCGTCGTCATGCGGCAGCTCACCGAAGACGAACTTGCGAGACAGCCCGATGCCGCGGCCGCCTGACCTTCTGTTCGTCGCCAACTGGCCGCGCACGCATCGCTCGGCCGAGGATTACGCCTTCTTCGCGCATTGGTCGACGAAACCGCGCGTCCGTTTTCTCGGCACGTTCGAGCTCGGATGCTGGACCCGGTTCGAAAAACGCGTGCTGCGCTTCTACGTGCTGCAGGCGCTGGTCGCGCTGCTGCTCGCCCCGTTCCATGACGCGGTGATCGCGTACTCGACGCAAAGCGCGCTGCCGCTGGCCGCGCTGCTGCGCGTCTGCTTCTGGATGCGCACGAAGCTGATCGTCTTCGACGTCGAAACCTTCGGCCGCGCGCGCCACGGCCTCCGCCGCGCGCTGGTGCGTTTCGCGGCGCGACGGATCGACCACGTGGTCTACGCCTCGCGCGATCAGGAAGCGTACTACGACGAGGTGCTGCCGTTCCTGCGTTGGCGGCGGACGTTCGTGGCGCTGGGCATCGGCGAGTTCGCGAAGCAGCTGCCGTTCGACGCGGGCCGCGACGGGCCGCTGGTCGCGCTCGGCAAACAAGGCGCGGCGTTTCGCGATTGGGCGACGCTGCTGCGCGCGTATGCGCTGCTATCGACTGACGTTGAATTGCACATCGTCGGCCGCGATGATCTGCCGCCCGCCGAACGCGAATACGCGCCGCTGCCGCCGGGCGTCAAGTTGATCCCTTATCAAATCGGGGCGCCGCTGCACGAGATGATCGAGCGCGCGCGCTGCGTGATTCTGCCGCTGCCCGAACGCGGCCAAAGCCTGGGCCAGCTTTCGCTGCTGCTGGCGATGGCGCTCGGCAAGGCGACCGTGGCCGCGCGCATTATCGGCCTGACCGACTACCTCGCCGACGGCGTGACCGGCCTGTTCTATCAGCCCGGCGACGCCGCCGACCTCGCGCGCTGCGTGCGGCGCCTGCTCGACGACCCCGCCCTCGCCGAACAAATGGGCCGCGCCGGACGCGCCGCCGTCGAAGAGAAATTCAACGACCGCCGTATGGCCCGCGATTGGGAAGAGGTGTTCGGGATAGTAACCGGGTTGCCGGGGCGAGATATTAATTAGACAGGATTGACAGGATATACAGGATGGGCTGCATTATTTTTTTCTGTTCATCCTGATCCTGTCAAAAAAAGTCAGCCGAGGAATCGCCACAAGTCGTATTGATCCATCAGGTCGTGCATGCGGCGGTTGACGTCGTGGTTGTCGCAGTGGCGGCAGTAGTCGGTGTAGAGCGGCGAGCCGTCGCGCAGGCGCAGGTCGCCGGCGCGGCGCAGGTCCTTCGCCGCCAGTCGCGCGCGCTGGTACAGGCCGCCCGCCCAAAGTTCCGCGAACGGCCCGTCGGCGAGATTCGCCACCGGCTTCACCGTGCAGCAGAACGACAGATCGCCGTTGGCCTTCGCCAGCCCCAGCGCCCAGCCGATGAAGCATCCGCGCTCGACGAACGTGTCGCCGGACCATTCGTCGGGCCGCTCGCCCGCGTGCGCGAGTTGAAAGGCGAAACCATCCCACAATTGCAGGCCGAGTTCCGCGCAGCGCTGTTGCAGGCGCGGCAGCGTTTCGCGCAGGCGGGCCACGTCATCCGTGCCGAGCGCGAGGTCGCGGTTGTGCTCGTCGACGCGCAGCAGTTGCGGCCGCAGACCGTTGAAGCCGAGCGCGCCGGCGAGTTCGGCCATCTCGAGAAGCTCCGCGGCATTCGCGCGGCAGATGACGTTGACCATCCAACTCGTCGGCCGACCCGTGCGCGCGTCGCGGCGCAGCGCGAACAGGCGGCGCAGGTTGTTCAAGACACGATCCCAATCGTCGAGCGTCACGTCGGCATGGAGCGCCGCATACGTTTCCGCGCTCGCCGCGCTGATCGTGCAGAACATTTCCTCGGCACCGGTTTCGACGATCACGCGCGCCACGTCCTCGTCGAGGCACAGGCCGTTGGTGAAAAAGTTCACGCGCAGGCCCCGCGCGCGGGCGTAGCGGATCATGCGCGCGAAATCCGGATGCAGCGTCGGTTCGCCGTTGGCCAAAATGGTCACGCCCTCGGCGCCCAGGCGGGCGAGCGCGTCGACCGTCGGCGCGAAGAGCGCGAAATCGAGTTGCCGGTCGAGAAAATCGGCGCCCGGCCGCCGCGACGGCGCGTGGATATTGCAGTAGCGGCACCGCGCGTTGCAGCGATTGATCACCTCGAAGACGAACCACCGCGGTCCGACCAGCGCCGTGTCGCACAGCACGCCGAGCAGCCGCAGCAAGTCGGGCTCGTTCTCGACCGTCGCGCGTTCGGCGATGTGCGCAAACAGCGGCAGCAGCATTTTGTCATCGACGTCGATCCTGACGTGGCAGGCGCGCGCCACGTTGCGCAGATGAATCAGGTGATCGCCGAAGCGCTGCGCGAGCGTCGTGGCGGGATGCGGATCGAACGCCTCGAACTCATCGTCGCGCCCGCGCGCGGCGCACGCGAACTGCACGATCGCCGCGAGGTGAAAGGCGTTCGCGCGCCGCAACGAAATGTACACCTCATCCGCTTTGGCGAGTTGCGCGGCGGCCTTGGCGAACGAACCGGCGACGCCGGCCAGCCGGTCGTGCATCTCCGGACCATTGCCCAGCAGCGTCACGGCCATGCCGGCGCGTCCCTGCGCAGCAAGCGCGTCAGGCGATAGCGTTCGAGGTCGGCCAGCGCCTGGTTGATGAATTCGTAATTGCCGCAATAGTCGCAGTCGGGTCCGAGCAGCGGCCCGCCGCAGCTTTCATCGACGAGGTCGGGGTTGACGCCGAGGTCGAACGCCTTCGCCGCCTGGCGCAGTCGGCGATAGCGCTCGGAGAACCAAAGGTCGCGGAACCCGCCGCGGTAGAGCGAGCCGACGATCTTGTCGTGGCAGCAAAAGCTGATCCGCCCGTCGGTGAAGCTGCGCCCGAAGAACCAACCGGCGAGGCAGCCGGTGTGGCGATAGAGATCGTGGCTCCAGTGATAAGGCAGAATCTCGGGCGGCAGTTCGAAGGTGCGGCCGGCGCGCTCGAGTTGAAAGTCGATATTGGCCACGATGTCGACGCCCGCCTGCTCCGCTTTGCGCCGCGCCTGCGCGATCTGCCGCTCGACTTCCGCGTGCTGGTCGCGCGTGATGAGCAGCTCGTCCATGCTGACGCCGCAACTGTGCATGAGCTGATAGCGCACGGCGTCGACGCCGGTCTCGATCGCGAGGTCCATCGCGGCTTCGCATTCGTGCGCGTTCAGGCGATTGATGACGTGCGCGAGAATGATGTACGGCTTGTTGTTCTTCCGGCGCTTCCGGCGGACCAGCTCGCTCATCCGTTGCACGAGCGGCGCGAACTCATCGGCCGAATGCGCCGGCTGCAAACGCGCGAACGTCGCGGGCGACGCCGCCGACAGCGACCAATACAGAATGTTCAGATCGGTCTCGACGAAGACCTCGGCCGCGCGCTCGTCGATCAGCAGGCCGTTGCTGAACAGCGTCAGCGCCAGGCCGCGCCGCCGGACGCGACGGATCATGTCGAAGATCTGCGGGTGCGTCAGCGGCTCGCCCTCGCCGGAAAACAGCACGTCTTCGCGTGCGCCGATCGTCGCGAGATCGTCGACGAGCTGCTCGAAGAGTTCGAGGTCGATACGCCGCGTTTTCCAGCCCTCGGTGAAGCGGCGGCCGCGCATCGGTTTTTTCGGCTCGATCAATAGCGGCGAATGCAATCCGCAGAAAAGGCAATTCGTATTGCAGACGTTCGCGATATCCAGGTGAAACGTGTGCGGGCCGATGAAGCAGCCGTCGGTGAGCGCACCGAGCAAGCGCAGCAGGTTCGACCGCGTTTGCGGCGTGAGTTGTTCGTCGTAGCGCGCGAGCAATTCGACGAGGTCGGGTGACGGCTCGCCGATGCGCACCGGCGTTTCGCTCAGCCGCGCGCGCAACAGTTCGAGGTGCGCGTGAAACGGCGTGGTGAGTTGTTGATGATCCTGCGGCGCGAAGTCGGGCAGGTCGGCGCCGCGGCCGTTCAGCGACAGGGCGAAACGCGCGAGCCGCCCGAGCCGCCACAGGTTCGACGGCGTGGGCGCGACCGTCGCCGTCGCGCCGCCGCGAATCGCCGCGGCCACCGCCGCGAACTTTGCTTGGGGACTGCGCGGGTCGTGATCGGCCGCGCCGTCGGCGTAGAGCAGCGCCTCAGCCATCGCGCGCCTCGTCGAGATATCGCTGATGCGCCGCGACCGTGCAGATGCGAAACGCACAAGCCGCACAAGGCGCATTAGGGGATCCTTCGCCCAGCGTCCAACGTCGCGCGTCTTGGATGGCGGGCGCGTTCCACAGCGCGAGCGGATCGTCGTCCGGCAGACGGCCGAGCACCACGCGCGGAATGTTCGACGCGAACAGCGCCGAGCAGCAGCCCTGCACCAGGCCGTCGTGGCGCACGGCCAACATGCGATACGGCTGCTCGCACGGCCGCGCGCCGGCGAGCGGCGGCAGGTCGAGCGCGACGTTTGCCCGCGCCGCTTGCTCTTGCGCTTCGCCAAAAACCCGCGCCGCCAGCTCGGGCGCCGCGAGCACGCTGTGGTCGGCCTGCGTGACGCTGTACATCTTCTGATGAAACACGCGCACCGCCGCGACGTTCTCGCGCGCCGCCAGGTCGACCAGCGCCGGCAACTCATCGAGGTTGGCCCGTTGCAACGTGAAATTGAACGCGGCGAACACGTCCGGCGTGAGTTCACGCAGACGACGCAGGTTGGCCAGCACTTCGGCGAGGTCGACTTCGCGCCGCGCCAAATTCGTTTCGTCGCTCGCGCCGTCGACGCTGAGCACGATCTCGGAGAGCCGGGCGTTCGCCAGCTTCTGTACGCGCGCGTTGTCCAGATCGCCGCCGCCGGTGACCAGCACGGTGCGGCACCCGGCCTGATGCGCGCGGGCCAGAATGTCGAAGGCGATCTCCGCCAGCAGCGGTTCGCCGTAACCGCCGACCAGCACGGTTTCGGCGGTGGGAAACAGCGGCGCGATCGCGTCGAGGATCGCGGGCGACAGATCGCCGGGCGCGTTCGCCGCGCGGTCGTAGAAGTTGCGCGCGCAGGTAGGGCACGAACGGCGGCAGCGGTTGGTCGCCTCGACTTGAATTTCCGGCGGACGAGCGGTCAGCGTCAAACGTCCGGCCCCGCGCTCGTCGCGCCAGCGGGCGCGGTTCGCGTCGCGCGCGCCGTTCATTTGAAGTCCTCGAGGCGGTTCAGCGTCCATTGGCTGGGCGAGAGCACGAGGCCGCCGCCGTGCGGTCGTTCGCTCTCGATATTGACGATGTAGCGATACTCGTGCACGTCGTACGGCGTTTTGGCGACGAAGCTCTGGTACTCGTCGGGCCAGATGCCCACGTTCACGTAATAGTCGCCTTCCAGAATGTTGATGCTCGGGAAATGACAGAGCACTTCGAAGTGGCCTTTGACGCGGCCGAGATCGATGCCGTGCCGATAGGTATTCGAGCCGAGCACCAACATGCCGTCGTTGCGCAGGAACTGAATGCGGATGCACGGGTTCACGATTTCCTCTTCGGCGAGAAATCGCACGCGCACCGTCAGACCGGTGCCGCTGGTGAAGTGCGTGGTTTCCTTGCCCTCGGCGTCGATGAAATGCACGGCCAGGATCGCGGCCTTGCCCAGCGTGTCGACGCAACAGGCGAGCGCCTGGTCGTGAATCGGCACGCGCGCCTCTTCGATGCTGGTGAAGCGCCGATCGCAGTCGCGCACGTAGGCCTGGACCACCGCGTCGGTCCCGCCGATCATCGCCATTTTGCCCTGGTTCAACAAGATCAGCCGGTCGCAGAACGTGGCGACGTCGGAGAGGCTGTGGCTCGAGACCATGATCGTCTTGCCGTGGTCCTTGAACGCGCGAATGGCCGCCACGCACTTGCGCTGAAAGAGGTAATCGCCGACCGAAAGCACCTCGTCGATCAGCAGCACGTCGAACGGCACGTGGATCGCCACGGCGAAGCCGAGCCGGACGACCATGCCCGCGCTGTAGGTTTTCATCGGATGGTCGATGCGTTCGCCGAGGCCGGAGAAATCATGGACGACGTCGAACAGTTCGTTGGTCTGCGGCGGCGCCAGGCCGAGCAGCGCGCACTTGATGTGCACGTTCTCGCGGCCGGAGAACTCGGGGTTGAAGCCGGTCGCCGGGTCGAGGAGATAGCTCACTTTGCCGCCGATCTCGATGTCGCCCGCGGTCGGCGCGGTGGTGCCCGCCAGAATCTTCAGCAGCGTCGACTTGCCCGAACCATTGTCGCCGATCACGCCGATGCATTCGCCGGGGTCCACGTCGAAGCTGATGTCGTGCAGCGCGCGTTTGGCTTCGTGAAACTGCCGGCGGTTGAGGGTGATCAACTCCTTGAACTTCTGGCCCCGCTGCGAATAGATGCGGTAGTCTTTGGTCAGGTTCCGGACGCTGATCGCCTTCATGTCTTCCCCAGCAGCAAATGCGCCACACCGGCCTGCCGCGCGCGATGCCAGGCCTGGACGTTGAACAGATAATTGTAGCAGTAATCGCACTGCGGGTCGCGCAGCATTCCGCCGTCGGGCAGCCACCGGTTCGCGCCGCGCGGCATCGCCAGCGCCGCGTTGCGGGCGGCCTGCATTTCCGCGCCGGACCAATGTTCCGCCAGCGTCGTGGTGCGCGCATCGCCGACAAATTTGAGTCCGCAGCAGAAGCTGATCCGGCCGTCGCGCCGCACGCGAATCATTTCGAAGCCGGCGTGGCACGGGATTTCGTCGTAGAGGCCGACGGTGTACAGCCCCGTTTCCGGGTCGAGGCGCTCGAGTTGAAACTCGATGTTGTCGTGAATGTCGACGCCGGCCAGCGCGGCCAGGCGGCGCGCCTCGCGCAGTTCGCGGCGGATCGACTCGACCTCCGGCGCGTCGAGCTTCAAGGAGCGTGCCGCGTCGTTGATCTCGGTCAGCTTGAACTCGACCTCGTCCACGCCCAGCGCGATCGCGTGGCGGATCATCGGCAGCACCTCGCGCACGTTCAGCTTGTTCAGCACGTGCACGATCGCGACGCGCAGACCGGCGCCGCGGCGCGCGATGAGCGCGCGAATCGTCTGTTCGATGCGCGTGAACAATTCCGGCGCGGCCTCGGGACGGAACGCGGCCCACGTCGCCGGCGTCGCCGCGCTCAGCGAAAAGGCGACGAGCGCATTCGGCGCGTCGGCGAACAGCGCGATGGTTTCATCGTCCCAATCCAGGCCGTTGGTGAAAACCTCAAAGCGCACGGGCTTGGTCTTGAGCAGCTTCACCAGGTCCGCAAAGCGCGAGTGCAGCAGATTTTCGCCCGCGCCGACGACCGGGATGAGCTCGGCGCCGAGCTCGACCGCTTCGTCGATGAGCCGCGCGGCCAGGTCGAACGGCATTTCCATCGCGCGCCACGGTTCGCGGTCGTGGAGATAGGGCGAGTGATCGCGGCAGTAGATGCAATTCGAGTTGCACGCGCCGATGACGTCGAGGTGCACGATGCGCGGGCCGACCAGCGCTTCGCCCAGCACCGCGCCGAGCAGGCGCAACGCGGTGCCGCGGTCGGATCGCGCGGCGTCGGCGTCGGCGGCGACGGCCAGCAAATCGCGCACGCCCGGCTCGCCGGGAAAGCGCTGATCCGCCAGTTGTCGTGCGCGGGCCGCGGCGCGATCGAGGTCGTTCATGGGTCCATTATATACGGGGAAGACGAAAGCGCGAGGGAACGAAGGGGCCGGGGATTCGGGATTGGGGATTGGGGGCCGGACGCGCCATGTTTCTTCGGCGCCGCTGCCTTTATTCACCCCTCAAGCCTCAAGACCCAAGCCTCAAGGCCCCTACAGCAGGTCGGCGAAGTCGCGCGACAGGCGGTGGAAGAGCGTCACGCCGATCAGAAACACGACCAGCGAGAAGCCGGCGAAATAAATGAACGCCCACAGGTGCGGCACCTCGTTGCCGAGCAGCGCCGCGCGATAGGCGCTGATCAACGGCGCGAGCGGGTTGGCCAGCAGCGGGGTCTGCAGCCAGTGCGGGACGAGCGACAGCGGAAAGATGATCGGCGTGGCGAAGAACCACAATAGCAGCAGCGCATTCACGAGCTGCCCGACGTCCTTGTACATGACGTGAAACGCCGACGCGATCAGACCGACGCCGAGCGTGAAGATCAACTGCAGCGGAAACAGCGCGACCAGACCGACCGCCAGCAACGGCGGGCCCTGCCCGACGATGAACAGAATGACAACGAAAATGGCCAGCGCGATCATTTCGTGCAGGAAGCTCGACAGCAGAATGTGCATCGGCAGCAGCATCACCGGAAAGCGCACCTGCTTCACCAGGTCCTTGTTTTCCAGAATGACGGTGCTCGATTTCTGAATCGCCTCGGAAAAAGCGATCCACGGCAACATGCCCGCGAACAGGAAAATACCGTAGTTCTTCGCGCCGGCGTTGCCGCCGACGTTCACCGACAGGATGTAGCCGAACACGAAGGTGTAGATGAGAATCTGCAGCAGCGGGTTGATCACCGACCAGAAAAAGCCCATGAAGCTCGCGCCGTACCGCTTGCGCAGATCGAGCTGGATCAAGCTCCACAGCAACCGGCGCTGGGCGAAAACTTCTTGAAACATGACTTTCACGCGGCGGATCATAGCATAATCTGTGTAACCTTTCGCCCGCGCGACGGTCTAACGACCAGACTCGCGCGGTGGGGGAAATCAACTTGTCGAATACGGGCGCCGATGCTAGTCTCGGCACGACTTTGACCCGACGAAGGAAACGATGCGGTATCTGCTGACCGGCGGCGGCACCGGCGGCCATGTATATCCGAACCTGGCCATCGCCGGCGAACTCGCCCGCCACGACCCGGAAGCGCAGTTTTTGTACGTCGGCGTGCGCGGCCGCGCCGAGGCGGACATCGTGCCGCGACACGGCATTCCGATCCGCTTCACGCCCGCGCGCGGAATGCCGACGAGCCGCTTCTCGCCCGCGATGATCGCCTTCGTTTGCGCGCTGCTCGCCGGCACGATCAAGGCGCTGTATATCATTCTGCGTTATCGCCCGCGGCTCGTCGTGGCCACCGGCGGTTACGCCAGCGCGCCGACGCTGCTGGCCGCGCGATTGCTGCGCCGGCCGATTCTCGTGCACGAACAAAACGCGTATCCCGGCCTGGTCAACCGCACCTTCGGCCGGATGGCCGGGCGCGTCGCCGTGACGTTCCCCGAATCGCTCGAGCATTTTCAGCACAACGGCGTCTTGGTCGGCTATCCGGTCCGGCCCGAAATTCTCGCGTTGCGCGACCGGTTGTCGGCCGACGAACGCGCGCGGCTCAAGCAGGAGCTGGGCATCGAACCGCGGCGTACCGTGGTGCTGATCACCGGCGGCAGCCTGGGCGCGCGCTCGATCAACCGCGCCGTCGCCGATCTGCTGCCGCGACTCGCGGCCGACGCCGACCTGCGCGAGCGCGTGTTCATCATGCACGGCTGCGGGCGCACGGCGGGCGCCGATTACGACGCCGAGGCCGACACCGTGGCGCGGCTGCGGGCGCACGGCTTCGACGAAACAGCCGCCGCGCGCTTCTATCGCCGCGAGCGGTACATCTATGAGATGGCGCGCTGGCTGCGCGTGGCCGACGCGGTGGTCTGCCGCGCGGGCGCCGGCTCGCTGGCCGAAACGGCGGCGGTGGGCGCGCCGTTCCTCGTGATTCCGAAACACGGCCTGCCGGGCGACCACCAGGTCAAGAACGCGGAGACGCTGCGCGCCGCCGGGGCGTGTTTCGTGCTGCGCGAGAAGCGCGTGGTCGAGGCGGGCGAGGCGTTCGACGAGGTCGATCCGGCGCGGCTGCTCGACGCGCTGCGGCGGCTGGTCGATCTGCCGCCGGCTGAGCGCGCCGCGATGTCCGCCGCGGCGTGGAATTTTGTCGCGCCCGATTGCCTCGCGCGCATTCAGGCCCAGGCCGACCGGCTGTTGGCCCCGCCCGCGCCGCCGGAGCAGCGCGTGAAGCGCCGTCGCACGTTTCTGGTCGACGCCTCCGGTCGCGGCGCCGAAGTGCTGTTCGACCGCAGTCGCATCGGGTCCGGCGGTTGGGACGACGTGCGGCCGGCCGTCGCCGGGTTGATCCGCAAACACTTCTGGCTCAAGCGCACCAGCCGGCAGGTCGACGATCACGTCGAGGAAACCTGGACGCTCATCCCGCGCGGCGAAGTGCGCGTGTGGCGCGCCGGACGCGAGGCGCCCGAGGAAGTCGACGGCCCGACGCGGCTGGCCGACGACGACCGCCTCGTGCTGCCTTCGGGCGAGGTGCTCTCGTTCGCCTTCGAATGGACCGAAGTCACGCGGGTCAAGTCGGAAAAGGGCGCGCTGGAAAACGTGTTCTCGCAGGGCGTCGGCACGCTGGCCGCGAAGCTGATCGGCTTCGTCCGCGAGGCGTTCCTCGGCCGCTACTTCGGCGCGGGCGACATCATGGACGTCTTCGCTGTCGCGCTCAGTCTGGCCAATCTGATGCGCGAGGTGGTCGCCGAAATGGCGCTGGAGAACGCGTTCCTGCCGAGCTTCCGTCTGTTCTACGGGCGCAGCGAAGACAAGCGCCCGGCGTGGCGCCTGGCGTGGCAGGTGTTCAACCTGTTCTTCGTTTTGTCGGCGGTGATCACCATCGTGGCGATTCTGACCTGCCCGTGGTGGATCAAGCTGATCGCGCCGGGGTTCGTCGCCAAGGGGCTGATCACCCAGACCGTCGCGATGACGCGCCTGATGTTCCCGTTTCTGATTCTGATGAGCATCAGCGCGTTTCTCGGTACGATTCTGCAAAGCTTCGACCGCTTCGGACCCAACGCCTTCGCGCCGGTGCTGTACAGCCTCGCGCTGATTTTCTGCACGACGATGCTCGAGCCGATCTTCGGCATTTACGCGCTGGGCGGCGCGGTGCTCATCGGCGGCGCGTTGCAGGTGGTGTTCCAGGTGGTTTTCCTGTTCCGGCGCGGGCTGCGCGAGAAAGTCGCCTGGAGCGCATACCGGCCGATCATCACCGCCGAGCCGGGCGTGAAAAAAGTGCTCGCGCTGTCCGGCCCGGTCTTCCTCGACGCGACGCTGAACAAAATCAGCGGCGTGGTGGACAAGGTGCTGGCGACGGTGCTCATCTCCGGCTCGGTCAGCGCGCTGTATTTTTCGCGGCTGCTGATCGTGCTGCCCTTCTCGGTGCTGGCGATGAGCGTGACGCGCGTCTTCCTGCGCGACCTGTCCGACGAAGCCGCCGCGGGCGACGCCGTGCGCTACCGCAACCTGCTGCGCCGCGGCATCGACGCCACGCTGTTTCTCATGCTGCCCACCACGGCCGCGCTGATCGTACTGGCGACGCCGCTGGTGCGCGCGATCTGGGAAGGCGGCCACTTCACCGCCGAGAACACGCACATGACCAGCCTGGCGCTGGTCTGTTACGCGATCGGCTTGCTCGGCTGGTCGATGGTCTCGCTGTACAGCCGCGTGTTCAGCAGCCAACTCGACACGCGCACCAGCCTGATCACCAACGCGGGCAGCCTCGTCGTGTACCTGGTTTTCGCCCTCACGCTGGTGCAAACGCCGCTGAAGCACGCGGGCCTCGCGCTGGCGACGAGCCTGTCGTTCACCTTCAACATGATCTGGCGGCATGCGATCATCGCCCGTCGCTTGTCCGCCGACGGCGCGCCGCTGCCGCTTAGCAGTCTCGCGCCGACGTTAGGCAAGACCGTCGCGGCGAGCGTGGTGATGCTGCTGGTCATGGAGCTGGTGTACGTCGATCACGGCCCGGGGCACGGCCTGCTGCGCAACACCTGGTACTTCGGCGCGCCGGCGGTCGCGGGTTCGTTCGCGTTCCTCGCGTTCGCGTATTTGCTGCGCACGCGGCCGCTCATCGAGCTGCTCAACCATCTGACCACGCGGCTCGGCATGGGTTCGCCGTTCGGCCGCGAGCCGTCGCCGCCGCACGAGACCAACGGCAACCTGCGCACGATGAGCGCCGCGGCCTTGGTGAACGAAGCGGAGCGCCGCACGTTCAACGCGGAGGAAACGATCATCCTGCGCGAGCGCCTCGACGCGCTGCTGGAGCACGACGACTGGTGGGTGCGCAACATGGGCATCAAGCTGGCCGGCGCGCTGCGGCTCGCAGACAAGGTCGGCCTGCTGTGCGACGCGATCGCCGCGCGCGCCAAACGGCCGTGGTGGCGGCGGCGGCTGCTCGGCAGCGGGCGCGAGGCGGGCTTCATTCGGCGCAACGCGGTGGCGGCGCTGCAAACGATCGGCGTGTACGACGACCGCGTGCGCGGCGCGCTGCTCGCCGCGCTCGACGACGATTACTACGAAGTGCGCCAATACGCGCTGCGGCTGCTCGCGGCGTGGGCCGACCGCCTGCGCGGCGACGCCGAGCTGCTCGCGCACGTCACGGCGCGGCTGGGCGACCGGCATTTCGAGGTCGTACCGCTGGCGGCGAAGGCCTTCGCGGAATGGTCCAATGACGCCGACGCGCTGCGGCGGCTGCGGCCGTTGCTCGACGATCCGCGCTGGCCGGTGCGGGCGGCGGCGGTCGAGGCGTGCCGCCGGTTGTACGATCGCGGCGTGATCACCGACGTGGCCGCCCTGCGCGAAGCGATCGCCGGCATGTTGCTGACCAGCGAGATGGCCGAGCCGCTGTTCCCGCTCAAGCGGGTCGTCAAAGATGCGCTGGCCGGCCTGCCGGACGAGGAGGTCTGAGCGATGCTCTACCTGATCCACAAGCACGCGCTGGAGCAGCACGCGATGACGTTGCTGCTCAACCTCTTCGGCTACATCACTTTCCGCGCCGGGATGGCGGCGGTGATGAGCATCGTGCTCTCGCTGCTGATCGGCGGGCCGCTGATTCGCCTGCTGCACCGGCTGGGCATTCACGATACGCCGCGCGACTACGGCGTGCTGCTGGTCAGCGACAAGCGCGGCACGCCGCAGATGGGCGGGCTGATCTTCGCGCTGGTCACGCTGGTCGTGGCCGTGGTCTGTTGCGATCTGACCAGTCGCATGGTGCAACTGCTGCTGCTCGGCCTGATCTGGTTCACCGCCATCGGCGCGGCCGACGACTACCTGAAAATCAAAGTCCACCACAGCGCCGACCTCGGCCTCGGTCGCTCCGAAAAGATCATGTACCAGGGCGCGTTCGGCCTGCTGCTGGCGCTGGTTTGCTTCATTCCCGGCCTTTCGCCGCACGACCATCGCCTGATCGGCCACGTCATGTTCCCGTTCATCAAGGGTTCGCTGCCGCTGTGGCTGCTGTACATTCCGTTCGTCGTGCTGGTGGTGCTGGGCATCAGCAACGCGATCAACCTGACCGACGGCATGGACGGCCTGGCCACCGGCCCGTCGATCATGACCACCGGCGTGTATGCGGTGTACGCCTACGTGCTGTCGCACGCGGGGATCAGCCGCTATTTGCTGTTCGACCAGATTCGCGGCGGCGGCGAGGTGGCCGTGTTTCTCGCCGCGCTGTTCGGCGCGCTGACCGGCTTCCTCTGGTTTAACTCGTACCCGGCCACGGTGTTCATGGGCGACACCGGCAGCCTCGCCATCGGCGGCGTGCTGGCCACGGCGGCCGTGCTGATCAAGCAGGAACTGCTTTTCCTGGTCGCCGGCTTTCTCTTCTGCGCCGAGTTTCTGTCGTCGGCGATTCAAGACAAACTCGGCGTGAACCGCGGCGCGCTCGGCCTGCGCATCTTCACCCGCGCCCCGCTGCACGACGCCTTCCGATTACGCGGCCTCGCCGAACCGAAGGTGGTCGTGCGCCTCTGGATCATCTCGGGCATCGCACTGATCATCAGCCTGATGGCGCTGAAGCTAAGATAGCGGGATTGGGGATTCGGGATTCGGGATTCGGGTAGGTCGATCGTAGGGGCGGGCCTCGTGTCCGCCCTAAGAGGGCAACCACAAGGGTTGCCCCTACCGCACACGACGAATCACCGGCGCGGCGCGCTCGCGCTAGAAATGGTAGGCGCTGATCGTGGAGGCCTTATCGCTGGCCGTTTGAACCTCGACCTTCACATAGACCGCTCCGCTGCTGTAGGTGGAGGTCCAAGTGGCGACCAGCGCTTGATTGAAAGCCTGGGCGATGGCGTCATACACGGATTCCATTTGCGAGGTGTCTTGGAAATAGTAGAAGAGACCGCCGGTTTCCGATGAGATTTTAAAGAGGTACTTCATGCCGTCTGAATTCTCGTCGTCGCTCATGCCGAGGGTGAAGATCGCCACGCCGGCATCGACGGCCGCTTTGATCAGTTTGCTGGCGGTTATTTCGTGGCTGGCGTCATCCTCTCCGTCGGAGGTGAGAAGGACCGCCTTGGGCGCATCCTCCGGTGCGGCCAGCTTGACGCCCTCGTAAGCCGCATCCCAGGCGGCGGTCAAAAACTCGGTCCAACCGAGGTCCGTATTGACCGCGTCCTGAAGCGCGGCGCGGTCATCGGTGAAGCCCTGCACGACCTTCACGTCCTGCCCGAACTTGACGATCGCCAACCGGTCGCCTTGTTGCAGGTAGTCGAAGAAAGCCATAACCGCTTGCCGCGCGTCTTGCGCCGGCTGGCCCGACATACTGCCCGATTCGTCCATGCAGATGGCGGCGGATAACGGCAGCAGCGCCTCGCCGCGCCGCTGGACGGTGAACTGCACCTCATGCCACTTTTTCCGATCGCTAGATTCGAAAATGCGGATCTCGTCGGCCGAGAGCTTGACGGCGTTGCGGTCGGCGTCAATGGCGGTGATGGCGCCGCGCACCATCCTCGCCGCCGAGTTCTGGTCGAGACTCAACGAGACCTGAAACGCGTGGGTGTCGACATTGCTGATATTCAGGTCGTTGGCGCTGGGTCCGCACCCGGCAAGCGCGGCCGCGCCCGCGATCCAGGACAACACAACAACGACCACGACCAACCCGAACGGAGATTTCCGGCGCATCGTCGCCTCCCCAATTACATTGTGACGAGATTCAAGTCGGGCAAAAGCGCGATTGATTGAGGCGAATCACGCCCGCGTCTACGCTCCGCCCGTCGTTGCGGCGACCAATTCATCACAGCCGTCGTGGCGCTGTCAATGGTCGGCACACACGAGCGCGGGGTGGCGTTCGGAGATTGGGTCTCGGGTCTCGGGCCTCGGATCGGAAAGGGCGTCGCACCGAGCGGCTTTTCAACCTTTATCTTTGCGTTTGCCAAACGATCCCATCGATCGTGTCGATCCCGTTGATCCTGTCAAAATAAATCTTGGCCCTGCCGCCGGGTGGTCAGAAATTCCACATGCCGATGGACAAATCGCGGATCAGGTGTTCGTTGCCGGCGGCGAATTCGCGCCAATGCTGGAAGGGGAATTCCGAGATGACGGGGTCGAAGGTGCGCCAACGGCGATACGGCGGTTGGTTCACGAGGTCGCCGCGCAGATAAGCGAAGACGCCGACGTCCTCCAACCCGCGCCGGCCGCTGAGCAGCGGCGGGCGCTGCTTCTTCACGAACAGCCAGGCCAGTTGATAGTTGTCGGCCAGCGCCGGCTGTTCGTAGATCGCGGCCTGTTGCGGAATGAACGTCGAGCGCTTCATCCAGGCATAGAACCCGTCCTTGGTGGGCGGGAACAGCGTCGGCAGTTCGACGATGATCTCCGGCCGGCGCCCGAGCACGTAAGCGTAATCGGTTTTTTCGTGCGCCGCCGCGTGCGCCCCGGTGCGGATGTCGAGGTGCGCGATGTGGCGGTCGGTGAGGCCCATCATGTCGAGGATGCGGTTCTCGGCGAAGAACCCGAACGCGCCGATGGGCAGCGTGGCGATCACGGCGTCGCGCGGAACGTCACGCCGAAACACTCGGCCGGCGGCGATCGAGGGTTTGATGGCGCGGCGGAACGTCACCTGCTCGAGCACCTCCAGCGACGGAACAAAGTTGCCCCAGACGGCGAGCACCAGCGTCAGCGCCAGCGCCTCCACGAACGGTCGACGAGCGCGCGGCTTCGGGTCGCGTTGCGCGGCGAGCCGACACTGCAGCGTCCAGATCGCGAAGATCACGAGCGGAATCGCCGGCAGCAGGAAGCGTTGGAACGCGAAGTAGTCGCCGCCGACCAGAATGCAGAAGAGTCCGTCGGCCGCCGCCAGGCCCAGCGCCGTGGCCAGCGGGCGCGACCACTTGCGCCAATGCGACTGGTCCCGCCAAAGGAGATACAACAGGTAAAACGAAATCGGCGCCGACGCCATGGACCGGCCCACGTATTTCAATCCGGCGCGGATCGGCAGGTGCGCGCCGACCTTCATGTAGTACGTGTTCGGCAGGAAGTCGCCGAAGTATCGCCAGCGCCATAGCCAGTAGAGCCCGAACAGGCCCCAGGCGATCGCCAGGTACGCCGCCGCGTTTTTCAGCGAGCGCCGTCGCCACGGCAGCAGCCACGACGCGGCCAGGACCACGCCGATGAACGGGGCGCCTTCCGGATGCAGCAGGCCGGCGGCGCAGGTCAACAGGCCCGACCGCCAGGGCAATGAGTTGTTTTCGCGTTCGCGCAGATGCACGACCCACGCGGCGACCCAACTCAGCGCGACGAGCGCCGTTTCCATGCCGGACCACGCCCAAACCACGGCCGGCGGGCACAACAAAAGGTAGAGCATGACGAACCAGTCGGCGCGGCCGAGGGGCGCGTCGCCGCGTTGACGCGCGAGGGTCCGCCACATCAGCGTCACGACGCCGGCCCACGCCAGCAGACCGAGCAGCGTCGCATAGAGGCGCATCACGGGCTTGGCGAGCAGAGCCGCCGGCGCGACGAGCAGCAGTTCGCCGAAGCTGGTGTAACCTTCGACGCGCTCGCCCGGGTTGAAGACCAACCCCCGGCCGTGCACGAGATTTTCGGCGTAGCGGAACGTGATGAACGTGTCGTCGATCGACCCGGCCGCCGGATACAACGCGCCGACGACGATCAGCACAATCAGCACCAGCTTAAAAACGTCGCGCGTGGTTTTGATCTTGGTCGGTTGGAGCAGCGCCGGCCGGTTGGTCAGCGCCGCTGACCCGCCTTGACGGTCAGTGCGATCGGCGGACGCGGATAGTGACGAGCCCTGTTGGCCCATTGCAACACCAATTTTCGCCGCCCCTTGGAACCTAGCGCACAATACTGCGGCAAATCATGGGCAGGGTCAATCGGCGGCGGATTGGCTTTTTTAGATAATCCCAAATGTCGCACCGACCATCGCTCGACGCTGAGCAGGAACTTGGCGAACGGCTCGGCGTCAACGGTGTGTCGACGGCGGACTGTTTGCGGGTGGCGTAACGAATAGCCCCCGGTTCGTTTTCCGCGGCGAAGAATCTATAATGCGCGGAAATACGCACGGGAGAACGCCATGCGCTTCATCACACGTTTGATTATCCTGCTGGCATTACTTGGGCTGTTCGGTCTTCCTCTCGCGTGCGGCAGCGGCGGCGGCGATGACGATCACGCCGCGGACGACGATGTCGTGGACGACGATGCCGTGGATGACGACGCCGCGGACGATGACGTCGTTGACGACGACACGGTTGACGACGACACCGTGGACGATGACACGGCCGACGACGATACCGCCGACGACGANNGACGATACGATCGACGATGACACGACCTCGACCATCGTTCCGGCCGACACCATCTTCCAGGTCGCCGGAACCGATTCGCTTTACGGCGCGTACGACGGCGTGGTCGAGATTCGCGGCGCGACCGACGAACCTAACTTTATTCGCCTGGTGCATTTCCAGGATTTGACTTTTCCCGATCCGCGCCTCGAGGTCGATTACCAGGTCTATGCCGCATGGACCGGCCACATCGATCTGACGACCGGCGTGATCGCGGTGCAATTGCAGGTTGCCGACTTCGTCACCGAGTACGACGCGCTCAGCCGCACCGAGGCGGACGGCGATCCGGTGAACATCGGTGGAACGGCCGTGGCGAGCGGCGACGGCTTCACCGCGGATCTCGCGACGCCGAATGACGGCAACCCGCACCAGTTGATCGCGAATGAAACCTGGACCGCGCCGCAGCCGGCCGGCGCGCAGCCGTCGTTCGTCAACGACGACGTGTTCGTCGCCAGCAACCCGGAGCCGCCGGCGTGGCTCAAGGACCTGGTCTTCGCGATTCTCAAAGACTACCACCAGCTTCCGTTCTTCGACGACTACCGCGACCGGCCCGAGTTCCAGGCCGTCATCCACTACCTGCCGCACTACCGCACCGACTTCCAGTGGTATCGCGATCACCCGGGCGCGATCCGCCCGGTCAACAAGTGGGTCGATGGAATCAGCATGGCCGAGACGATGCTGCGCGCCCGCGGCTACGCGCCGAAGCTGTCGGACAAGGCGGCGCGCTTCGACGCCGACATGCCGACGACTTTTTTGAACCCGGTCGGTTTCGTTAGTCTGGCGGAAGTGCCGTCGGACCCGCTGGTGCAAAGCGAATCGGGCGACGGCCTGCTGTGGAACGGGTGTTACCTCGCCAGCCAAATTTTCCGCTGGTTGGTCACCGGCGAGCAGGACGCGTTCGACAACTGGCTGCACGTGCTCGACGCGCAATTCCTCGCGCACGATATTCCGCAGGACGTGACGACCTACGCGCGTTCGGTGCGGCCGCACGCCGTGGATGGCGCGAAGGATTGGGTGCAGGGCGCGGCGCCGTATGACGCGTATGACTGGTTGACCGGCGGCAACAACGACATGATCCAGGGCCTGTTCTACGCCTACGCGCTGTCCTGGATTTACCTGCCGCCGGACCCCGCGTACGACGACTACCGCGCGAAGATCGCCGAACGCGCCCGGCGCCTCGCCGACTCCAGCACGGTCGCGCGCGACGGCGGCTTCAACGAAATGAAAGCCAATTTGCTGGCCTGGCTGACCACCAGCGACGAAACGTATCACGCGCGCTTCGAGGAGCTGTGGTCGAACAAGCTGTACGACCTGTGGGAAGGCCTGGGCGACGGGATGTTCTACATCTACGGCATCTCCGACTGGTCGGGCCAGCACCTCGACACCATCGGCCAGCTCATTCTGCAATTCCTGGCGCAAGCCGTGAACGATCCGTCGCTCGACATGATCGAAACCGGCTGGCGCACCGGCATGGCGCTCAACGGCGTGACGCGGCAGGTGCTGTGGCCGATCGGCGCCTATGCGTTCGCCAACCCGCCGAGCCGTTTTGATCCGGTGCTCGACGAGGCGCGGTGGAGCCTGCGCGAGTTCCCGTATCCGAAACAGAGCTTCGCCATCGACCAAAGCATCGACCCGAAATGGTGCGCGTCGCCGCTGCCCAGCCTGCCGTGGAAACTCGACTGGATGGACGGCGGCCGCAACCAGGGCCTCTTCGGCACGCCGCTGTTCGAGCGCGATGTGTCGACCAACGACTTCGTCGCCGGCCCGTTCTCGTTCACCTCGTCGGAGTCGGATTGGCAGGACGGCGGCGGACCGGACTTCCTGCATGCGTATTGGCTGGGCCGGTACTACGGCGTGATCGGGGCGGATGAGTAGCTGGGATGAGGCTTGAGGCTTGGGGCTTGAGGGGTGATAGTAGGGGTCGTTAGCTGAGTCTTTCGTATTGAATTTAACTGTTTTCGATCGTGGTCAATTTAGGAGCAGATCGCGCGCTATGCGAACCAACCGTTCCGTCATTTTTCACTTTTCATTTGGCGGCGCTCGCGCTGCTGGTCATTGCCTGCGGATCGTCATCGCGCGTGGCGCGCTTCACCGGCGCGGCCGCCGCGGGGCCGACGGGCGCGCTCGTGGTCAGCGGCGAGTGCGGCGTGCCGGACGGCGTGCTGGTGCTCATGCGCGCGCAGGGCGCCCCGCAGCTTGGCGCGCAGATCGAGCAGGCGACGCTCACGCCCGTGCGCGGCGGCCATTACGCGGCCGACCTCGGCCTCTATGAAACGCTGTCGTACCACATCGTCGTGATGATCTCGCCCGCGTGGAATGCGCCGAACGCGCTGCCGAAGGCGCCGCCGTCGTTCCGCGACCCGGCGCTGATCGTCAGCCGCACGCGCGACGGCTGGCAAATGCGGCGCGAGTTCGACGCGCGGCTGGGCGCGCCCGAGCAAGAGAAACAGTTGCTCGCCGATCATCTGCGCCTGGCCACGGACGCGCTGCGGGCGTTGGAATTGTCGGCGAAAAACCTGCATGCGCTCGATGACAAATCCGACCGCGGCGACCTGGCGCGCTGGCTACGGCTGCACCTCGAGCGGCAGCGCGGCTCGGTGCTGGTGCACGAAGGCATCGATCCGATTTTTCCGCTGCTGCACGGCCAACTGCGCGAGATCGACACGGCGTTGCTCAAGCGCTATCACGCGATCCTCGCGCGGCTGACCGGCGCGACGACCGAACTCGACAAGATGAGCAAGTCGTGGCAAACGGTCGATCGCGCGCTCGAAAAAGCGCGGCAAACCGTCGCGGACATCGAGGCGAAAATTCGGTAGGGCGAACCCGTGGCCGTCCGGACGCAGGCGCGAACCATCTTCCTTGACACCCCACCGGCGTCGTGAAACGCTAATCACGATCCGGTTCGGGCCACCAATCACTGCGCAAAGGTGACGGACATGGCGACTCACCGCCTGTTGGCGATCCTGGCGATTCTGCTGGCGTCGGCGCTGCTGACCGGCGCGTGCGGGACCGCCGCCACGCACGACCACGAAGGACACGCGGCCGTCGACGATGACGCCGTCGATGATGACGCGGCGGACGACGATGCAGTCGATGACGACGCGGCCGACGACGACACGACGCCGGACTTACCGCAGTGGCTGCTCGACCGGCCGTATCTGCAAGATCGCAGCCTGTGGGCGGAAGACATCGACATGACCGCGCCGTGGGTGATTCGCCGGCTCGGCCCGATCGGCGTCGGCAACGGCCGGGTGTTCGGGCTGCTGGGCAACCAGTATCCGCTCGCCACGTGGCACAACCTCGGCGGACCCACCTACCAGAAGAACACGAAGTGGTTTTCCGACAAAGGCCCGTTCCTGTTCGGCGACGACCGCCCGCGCTCTTCGCGGCGCGAATCGATCAGCTATGTGCGCCACGCGCCGATCGTCATCGTGACCGCGCGCGACCGCGAACTGGAATGGACCAGCGTCAACTTCGCCCCGCGCGGGACGAACGCGCCGGCGGCGGAAGAAGCGCTGATCAGCGTGTGGATCGTGCGCAACATTTCGGCGCGCCCGATCGAGCACATCAACTTGGAGATGATGGGCGTCCTCGGCGGCTTCCGCGACGGCCAGTTGGTCGAAAGTGATCTGGGCGGCGACTTCCTTTATCAGCGGCCGCTCGAAGTCGCGGCGACGGTCGGGCCGCGCAAAGACGACATGCTGATTCCGTTCGGCGCGTTGGCGCCCGGCGAAGAACGCGTGGTCACCGCGCCGCTGGCGTTCGTCAAAGGCAAAGCGGACCCGTCCGCCGTGTTCGCGGCGATCACGCAGAACGGCGTCGACGCGCTGCTCGAAGCGACGGTCGCCTGGTGGAACGATTGGGCGGCGCAGATCACGCAGGTCGACACGCCGGACCCGCGCTACAACGAACTGCTCGACGCGCTGGCGTTGTCGATCAAAGTGAACCAGGCTTCGACCGGCGGCCTGACCGAGATGAGTCAATATTCGTACACCTGGCTGCGCGACACGCACGGGGTGTCGATCCTGCTGCCGCTGATCGGCCTGGGCGACGACTACCGCGACATGCTCAACTACCTCTATGGCGTGATTGTGCTCAACGGCAATCTGGGCAACGCGCTGCCGATCGACGCCGACGTGTCCAACCTGCCGCCGCCGCCCGACTGGCGCAACCTCGGCGAGTTCACCGGCCGCACGCGCGCCGAAGGCCCGAGCTTTTTCGTGCTGGAATACGAGAACTACTACAAAGCCACCGGCGACCTCGCGACGTTGACCGAACGCTACGACCTGCTCTGGCACGCGCTCGTGCACCAGCAGTTCGTCGACGGCTGCCTGCAATATTTTTCCAGCGACGAAACGTTCGAGGACGTGATGCAGGCGTCGTTCGGCGAGAACATTCTCAACGAACCGGACGAATCGCTGCTGTCTTCGTACTCCTCGTTCGCCATGATCCGCGCCGCGCGTTTCATGGCCGGCCTCGCTGCGCTGCTGAACAAAACGGACGACGCGGCGATGTTCACGCAACTCGTCGACAATTTCATCACCTGCCTGAACGACACGTTCTGGATGCCGGACAAAGGTTTTTACGCCGTGCAGGCCGACACCGCCACGCGCGTTCCGTTCCCGCTGCCGTACGAAGACGTCGACACGATGCCGCTCTGGCTCGACGTGTTCGATCGCGGCGATCCGCAGGTGGTCGAGAACTTCGAAACCATCATGCGCCTGCTCGGCCACGCGAACGGCACGCTCTATTCGCACATCGCGCCGGTCTACGATTGGATCTTCCCGCAGGTGAACGTCGGCGTGCAGACCGGCATGAGCCACGGCTACTGGCTGGTCAACCTCGACAAGATGTTCCACCCCAAAGCCGACGAAGCCTTCCGGCGTTTGATCGACGTGGTGACGCCCACCGGCTTCACCGACGAGGCGCTGATCGTCGACGACTACAGCCACCTGTCGCTGCTCCGCGAGCCGTTCGGCATCGACGGCGACACGTCGGCGCGCTTCCGCAGTTGGGAAGCGGGCATCATCGGGCACGCGATGATCTTCCACCTCACGGGCTACGACTACGATCTCGTGGCCGGGACGGCGAGCCTCGCGCCGCATTTGCCGCCCGAGTGGGGCCACGTGACGCTCACGAGCTTGTCTTACGGCGACGGCCGCTTCGACCTCGACGTGCGCCGCGACAAAGGACACGGCCGGCAAATCACGATCACCACCGACGCGCAGACATCGTTCGTGCTTTCGCTGACCGTCCCGCTCGACGGCGCGTTTCAGGCGGCGACGATCAACGGCCAGAGCGCCTCGCCGACCGCCGCGACCAATGCTTACGGCCGCACCGTGGTGCGCTTCGCGCCATTCGCCGTGCCGGCGGGCGAGACGACCGTGATCGTGGTGAGCGCGCAGTAACGGCGAGGAATTTTATAGACAGGATTACAGGATTTATCGGATCGACAGGATTCGATTTGTGGTTGCGTCGTGTGGCACAGGCGCCCCCGCCTGTGCAGGTTGGGGCGTATGGCAATACGCCCCTACGGTCGATAGACCCTAGACCTACTCAAGCCCCGCCTGTTCGCGAATGGTCGGCAAGCGCGAGCCGTCCCACAGATGGTTGGCCAGCGCGTAACGTTCGATCGCGCGCACGATTTCCCGGTATCCGCCGTCGTGGTCCGCGTCGTCGAGATCGGGTCCGACTTCGGCGTAAGAATCGACCGACAAATGCGCGGGGAAGGGCAGCGCGCCATGCTTCATCGCCCAGATGATCTCGCCCAGCCGGGGCACTTGATCCGGCGCGGACCAATTTTGCCGGGCCGAGTAGTCGGCCATCGGCGCATCCGCCGGGTTGAACGCCAGCGGCGTCGGGTTGGGCACGCCGGTGTAAGTCGAGTTGTCGGGCGTCATCGTGAAGCAGTCGTACATCGGGCTGGCGTTTTCGTCGTACACCGACATCGGCGGGATGCCGAGAATCAGTTCCATGGTCAGCCAGATCGACGACATCGAATACAGCACGCTGCTGACGTAGTTGTGTTTGGCCCACGGCGAAATCACCAAGCTGAGCGTCCGGTGCGGGTCGACGTGGTCGGCGCCGGACTGCGGGTCATCTTCGGTGAGGAAGATCACCGTGTCCGGCCAATTCGCGCTGTGGGTGATGTAATCGATCAGCTTGCCCGTCGCCGAGTCGTTGTCGCCGACGTAGTAATCGGGCGTCGGCGCGCCGGCGCTGCTGCCGCTGGTGTGATCGTTGGGCAGGCTGATGTAGACGAACGTCGGCCAGATGCCGTTGTCCATCTCGCGAATGACTTCCTTGACCTTGGTTTCGTCCGAGACGCCGAGGCTGAAGAAGCCGTATTTGAGATCCATGTACGGCGCGATTTCCGGCACCAGGTTCAGCGTGCCGACGACCTGGCCGTACACGCGGAACGGGATTTGGCGGTCCATCAGGATTTTGAAGACGGAGTTCTTGCCGCCGATCGAAGCGGGCTCGACGCCGCCCAGCGGCTCGTGGCTCGAGATGGTCCAGGTCTTCTCGACGTAGTCATTGCTGTACATCATCGTCGACCACACATGGCCCTGCACGCTGGTGTTCGCCTCGGAGTAGTAGTTGTCGCAACTGCTGAACATCTGGGCGAGCGAATGGGTGTTGGGCGTGAAGGCCTGGCCGAATTCGAGCAGCGCCGGATCGGAATTCGTGCCGGGGGTGTCGGAAAGTTCCTGGTCGAAAGTTTTGTTTTCGCGCATCAGGAAGACGACGTGCTTGATCTGCGTCGACGGCGTGCCCGGCGTGGTGGGAATCGGGCTGTCGAAGCTCATCGTTTCCCAGAACAGCTTGGTGCGGGTCAGGTTGTCGACCACCGTTTGGGTGTAAGCCGCGAGCTGCGTCGGATCCGGAATCGCTATCTGCTCGATCGTGCCGGCCATCGAGACGCCCGACGCGCCGTTGGTCGGAATGCCGCCGCCTTTGCCGTTGGCGACGTACAGCACGCCGCGCGATTCATCGAGCGTGACGGCCGCGGGGTAATAGCCGGCGGGAATCATGCCGAGCACGGTTCCGTTGGCGGCGTCGAGCACCACGACCGCGTTCAGTCCGGACGCGGAGACGTAGAGCTTCGCGCCGTCGCCGCTGACCGCGACGTCGGTGGGCGTGGCGCCGGCGACGGCGTCCGCCTCATATACGTCGTATGTGCCGACGAGCGTATTGTTCGTGGTGTCGACCACGCTGACCGTGTCGGAATCGGCGTCGGCCGCGTAGAGCCGCGAACCGTCGGGCGAGAGCGCGAGCCCTTCCGGATGCTGGCCCACGCCGACCTCGGCCAAACGCTGCGCCGAGGCCGCGTCGATCACGGTGATCAACGAAGCGCCCCAATCCGAAACGTACAGCTTGCTGCCGTCGAGGGAGGGCAGCACTTCGTACGGATAAACGTTCGTCGGACCGGCAGTCGTCATTGTGCCGGTGGTCAGGTCGAAGTATTGCACCGCCGAGCCGTACGAACTGCAGACGTAAAGCGTCAACTCATCGGCCGACAGCGCCAGGCCCATCGGGAAGCCGTGCGTGGTGAAGGTGCGCAGCAGATTGGGCACGCCCGCGGTGATGTCGTATTCATAGATCGCCTGCGACGCGCCGCCGCTCACGTACAACCGGTCGCCCGCCGCGTTCGCGACGATGCCGTGGAACGCGTCGCCCAGGCTGACCGACGCGATGCCGGTAAACGTGTCGCCGTCGATCGTGTTGAAGCCGCCGCCGCGAATCGACGTCGAAACCACCGTGCCGTCCGGCAGCACCAGCAGGTTGTTCGGGAAGTCGAGCACGTTCAGCATGTCGCCCGCCGGCCGAATCGCGCGGCCGTTGACCATGATGATCGACCCATCCCCGGCGTCGCCCGGGTTCTTCAACGCTTCGGCGGTCGGCACGGGATCGGTCTTACCCGCTTGATCACCTTCGGCGTTGACCTTTTTCTTGTCGGCGGAGTTTTTCCCCACCGGCGAACCGCAGGCCAATACAAAAACCAATACCAAAACCAGAGTAATGGCGGCGAG
>PMZC01000101.1 GCA_003170555.1 Deltaproteobacteria bacterium | reverse complement strand
GCGTTCAGCCGCAAGCAGGTCATCGACCCCAAGGTCATCGACCTCAACGAGTTGTTGGCGGATTCGACGAAGATGCTGGGGCGGCTCATCGGCGAGGATGTTGAACTCGTCTTCGTTCCGGGCAAAAACCTGGGGTCGGTCCAGGTCGATCCGCACCAAATCGAGCAGGTGCTGATCAATCTGGCCGTCAATGCGCGCGACGCCATGCCCGATGGAGGCAAGTTGACCATCGAAACAACTAACGTGGTGATTGACGAGGAATACGTCCGCAACCGCCTGGAAGCCAAACCCGGCCACTATGTTCTTTTGACCGTCAGCGACAACGGGTGCGGAATGCCGCCGGAAGTCGTGGAGCACCTGTTTGAGCCCTTCTTCACCACCAAGGAAAAGGGCAAAGGAACGGGCCTCGGCCTTTCGATGATCTATGGCATCGTCCAGCAGAACCGCGGCTTCATCGAAGTCGATTCGGAGGTCGGGGTCGGCGCCGCGTTCAAAGTCTATTTGCCGGCGGTGATCGGCAAGGCCGAATCCGTGGTCAAAACGAAGAAGGATGTCCTGCCTACGGGGACCGAAACCATCCTGCTGGTCGAGGACGAAGATATGGTGCGTAACCTTGCCCGGAAGGTTCTCCAGCGTCAGGGATACCAAGTGCTGGCGGTGGAACGCGGGGGCAAAGCCCATGAGTTGGCCAAGGATCGTGCGGTCAATATCGACCTGCTGCTGACCGATGTCATCATGCCCGATATGAATGGTAAACAACTCTATGAGACCATGCGCGCCCTGCGCCCCGATCTACGCGTTCTTTATATGTCGGGTTACACCGAAGACACTATCGCGCACCATGGTGTGCTGGAAAAGGGCATCAACTTTATCCAGAAGCCGTTCTCCAACGAAAGCCTAACGCGCACGGTGCGGGAGGTTCTGGACGGTAAGTGATGACGGTCGTGGAATCACATCTTAACCGCATGCCCAACGTTTCCAGCAGGTGTTGACGACGCACCGGTCGCGATGAGGAGAGCCATCCCCAATGAAAGAAAGGGCGACCGAACGGCCGCCCTGGAGATTGGCTGATCTAAGTTTGGGTTCAGCAGCCGCAGCCGCCGCCGCCGCCACCGCCGCCGCTGTCGTCGCCGCTGGTGGTGTCGTCATCGGACGTGTCATCATCGCTGATGATGTCATCGTCCGTTGTCGTGTCGTCGTCGGCGATGTCGTCGTCCGTTATGTCGTCATCCGCCGAGTCATCGTCGGCCGTATCATCGTCCGCGGTATCGTCATCGGTAACTTCATCAACGGTGAACGCATCGGCCTTCGAGCCGTCGCTGCAGTCATTGTGGATGGCCAGAGTGTAGGAGCCCGGCGTTGCGCCGGTCAGATCGAAGTCGACTGTCAGCGACGTCGGCCCGGTGATGATGATATTCGTGCCGTTAATCGTGCCCGGACCGGTAAGCGTCACCGTCAGGCTCTGATCGTAGAAGTAGTTGCCGCTGACGGTCGCGTTGACGGTGTCGCCGACGGCGCCGTGATCCGGCGACGCCGCGTCGACCACGATGGCCGGCGAGGTCACGGCGAAATCATCGATGGCGAACGATTCGCCGAGCGGCGTATCGACCAGCACGGAATAGTTCTGACAATGCGCGCCGGTCAGATCGACGTCGAACGAAAGATGGGAAGAATGATCCACGACGACATTCGAGACCGGCAGGGTGGTCTTCATGAAGATGTCGGACACCGTGACATTGGTTGCCCCATCCCAGAAGTTGAAGCCGGTCACGCCGGTCGAGAGCGGGTTATCGTCGACGTTGCCTTCAAACACGTCGAGGTGGCCGGCGATCGGCGGCAGGTACGACAGCAGGTTCTCGCCGAAGAACCAGTCGAAGAGGGCGGAATCGCCCATGCGGTATTCGACGGTGGTGGTGTCGGTCACGACGTGTCCGTGGCCAAACTGGTAATGGACCAGCACGGGGTAAGCGTTGCCGTCGGCCGTTTGCAGCACCTCCTCGCCGCCGTTGCCGGCGTTGTACGTCGAATAATAGCCGTGAATCGTATTGCCCCAGCCGGCATAATACGATGGCGCGCTGACGTCGTAGGGATAGGTCACCAGCTTGTGCGTCGCCAGGTTGACGAGGAGCGCGTTTTGCAGCGAAAGCGTTTCCTCAATGCCCGTCGGCAGCGTCACGCCGGTCGGCCATTCGGACGAAGTGGTCGCGCTGTCGAACAGCAAAATGCCGCCGGCGTTGACCCAGGCTTCGAGGCCCGCGGCGTCGGCGTTCAGCGTAACGTAGAAGGCGTTGCTCTGCGCGCCGCTGATGACGATGAAATCGTATAGCGATAGGTCGGCCGAGCCCAAGCCGGCGCTGGCAATGATGTCATACGGCACGTGCCGATGCTTGAGATAATGCTCCATCGGGGCGCCGCCGAACCACGGCGCCGTGTCTTGGATCAGCGCGGCCCTGATCGGGCGGTCCTGCTTGCACCACATGTGGAGCACGGAGTTGTAAAGGATGGTGAGCGCGTTGGGCGCGATGACGCCGTCGATGAGGATGGCGTTGAAGAACAACACGTTGTCCAACTGCGCGAGCATCACGCTCGTGTTCGCGTCGTTGTAAAAGGCGATCGGTTCCGCCAGGTAATTCAGGGTGCTGGTTTGCCAGTATTGTTCGTCATACGAAGTCACGCCGGCCAGCGCCGGATGCGCCGAATAATTGGTTCCCATCGACGTCGGTACGCCCATATTCCAAACACCCGCCGTAATTGGCGACAACGCCGTCATGCCGCCGGTCACTCCGAATCCGCTCAACGTATCGAAGCCCGCGCCGGTCACGATGACCGGGTGCGTCGCGGCGAACGCGGCCAGCGCATTGCCGGCGGCGACCGGATCATCAGGCGGTAGATAGATCACGACGATGGCCATGTCATAACCGGAGAAGTCACCGGCGGTCGGCGTGGCGGCGCTCATGTCAAAGAAGCCGATCGAATCAATGCCCGGGTTGGCGGCAAACGCCGTCGTCCAAGTCATCTGACCGGCGCCGCCGTCCGTGTCGAGAACCAGGATCTTCACATTGGGCTGGCCTTCGCAGGTCAGATCGGCCCAGCTTGGCGTCGTCCACGCCAGCAGCGCGGCGACGAGGCATACGAAAACTAGTAACTTCTTCATTTCTATCCCCTCCTCGATTAATTTCGAACGTCCGCCCATCAGCCGATCTTCCCAAGCCAGCGGATGACGGGGAAGTTCTCGGCCCTCTCTCAGAGAAAAATCGCCTTTTATGTATTTCCCGCTCTAACGAAAGTTATTGTACTTCCAATGCCGTCGGCAGGCAACTCGGCCGATCACGTATCGGCCGCCCTCTTGTCAGGTTTTTATCGCGCCGGGGTTTACCAGCCGCAGCCGCTTCCGCCGGAGCTGCCTCCGCCGCCGTGCGGCGAGGCGTCGTCGTCAACGTCGTCATCGGTCGGCGTCGAATCATCGTCGGTCGGCGTCGCGTCATCGTCGGCCGGCGTCGAGTCGTCATCGGCCGGCGTCGCGTCGTCGTCGGCCGGCGTCGTATCGTCGTCGACGTTCGACACGCACGTGTCGGAGCCTTCATCGCACGTGGCGTCGGGGCCGCAGGGGTCGCCGGCGTGTTGGCTGCAAGTCCCGGCCGCGCAGTTGTCGGCGCCGTTGCAGAACTGGCCGTCGTCGCACGAAGCCGCGTTGTTGGTGTGCACGCATCCGGTCGACGGACTGCACGAATCGTCGGTGCAGCCGTTGCCGTCGTCGCAGTTCAACGGGTTGTTGTGCACCGAGCACGAGCCGCCCGAGCACGAATCCGTTCCGTTGCACAGGTTCCCGTCGTCGCAGGCGGCCGTGTTGTTGGTGTGCTGGCAACCCGTGGCCGGCACGCACGAGTCGTCGGTGCAGCCGTTGCTGTCATCGCAGTTCAGCGGGTTGTTGTGCTGGGAGCACGAGCCGTTCTTGCACGAGTCGGTTCCGTTGCACTTGTCGCCGTCGTCGCAGGCGGCCGTGTTGTTCGACCACGCGGTCTGGCTTTGGCTGATGTCGCAGGACTGGCAGGCGTTGCCCGGTTTCGGCGTGCCGTTGGCGTAGCACACGCCGTTGATCAGGCATCCGGCGCAGACCTGCGCCAGCGAAGTGTACATCCCGAAATTCACTTGCCCCCAGCGGATTTTGAAATAGCCGTAGCCGGGATCGGGTCCGCCCCAAGCCGTGCCCCAACTATTCTTGACGATCCACGACTGATCGGAGTCGTTCCAGCCGACGATCATCACGGCGTGGCCGCCTTCGTAGTAGCCCCAGGTATAGGTGTAAACGCCGCCGGCGTACGCAAAAAAGTCGTCATAAACGTCGAACGTCGTGGCGACCGGCCCTTGCATGATCGCCGCTTTGATCGTGTTGACCTCCGCGCTGCCGTCGGTGACCCAACTCCACTGGGAGATTTTGGTGACGCGCGAAGCCCAATTGCTGCACCGGTCGTGACACGCCTCGTCGTAGCCCGAATAGGGGAAGCAGGCTTCGTCCGGAGCGCCCTGGTCTTGAATAAAGGTAAAGGCGTCTTCCGTGTAGCCGCCGTATTCGCAATCGCCGACTCCGGAGCAGGAAAGAACGTCTTGCTCGGAGAGGTCGATGGTCGGGTTCTTGATGTTGTTCGCAATCGCCCAATTGGCCTCGGTCGACGCGACGGCGGCGAAGGCCCAGCAACTGCCGCAGCTCAGTTGATCGCGCACGGGCGTGATGAAATTCCCGCTGTGATTGCGCCAGTCGAAACTCGACGGGAAGCTTTTGATCTCCGGCGCTTTGAAAACTTTGTCGTCCGGCGAGACCGTCGGCTTTCTGGCGCCGAGCATCCCCCTTAACTCATCGCAGGATTTGTGCAGCAGATGGTTGTCCGCGGCTTGCCAAGGGGCGTGCTTCTGCTCAATCGCCTGCTGAATGGCGGCAAGGTCGATCGCGCACGGGTTCGCCGATTGCTCGGTCAGCCACTGGCGCTCCAGGTCGGTCATGGTTCCGGCGACGACTTCCGCCGCGGCTTGAGGAACGGAAGCGTTCGTGTCTACATCAGCCGCATCGTCATTGCCGGCTTCGTTGCTCGCGCCGTTGTTACCGCTGCCGCCGCAAGACAAAACCACGCCAATCACCAGGCCCAGCAGAGTCGCGACCGCCCATAGCCAAACTGAATTTTTCTTCATTTCTTCCTCGATCGACCACGAGGGTCAAATTTGCCGGATATTCCTCCACCATCGCCTCTGTGTCAAACTCGTTTTTCCTTAGGCTTAAGCTCGTGATATCTTACGCCAGCACCACCAGCGCGTCACCGCGTTTCACGTTGGCGCCGGCCGCCGGACCCAGCGCCGCCACGACACCGTCGGCTGGAGCGGGCAACGCGTTTTCCATTTTCATCGCTTCGAGGATCACCACCGTCTGGCCGGCTTTCACCGCGTCGCCCACCTGGACCAGGTAGCGCACGATCGTGCCGGGCATGGGAGCGGTGACGGCCTTGGCGGCGTTGGGGACTGGGGATTGGGGTTTGGG